>JAAXJV010000139.1 GCA_012269655.1 Pseudomonadales bacterium | reverse complement strand
GCGGTCGATCGTATCGCCAGTGCGTATGAAGATGGTTCTCAAGTCGTCGAGTACTACTACGGCAACGAAGACGCCCTGCGTCAGGTTGAGACCATGGTACTGGAAGAAATGACTGCAGAAACTATTTGCAAACAGGCAAAAGTGTCCCAATCCAAGCTATCCTATGAGGAAGCCGTGTCAGGACAAGCGCAAGCCTAAGTTTCTGACACCCGTTGTGACAGAAATAGAGGTTGTATGAGCGACATTAACAATTTGGGCTTAGTGCCTATGGTCATCGAACAGTCCGCGCGCGGAGAACGTTCGTTTGACATCTATTCACGACTGCTCAAAGAGCGCGTGATATTCCTGGTCGGCCCGGTCGAAGACCAAATGGCCAATCTGGTGGTGGCTCAGTTGCTGTTTTTGGAAAGTGAAAATCCAGACAAGGACATCAACCTCTATATCAATTCGCCCGGCGGCGTCGTGACCGCTGGGCTCTCTATCTACGACACCATGCAATTCATCAAGCCTGACGTCAGCACGACGGTGATTGGTCAAGCTTGCTCTATGGGATCGTTTTTAGCCATGGCCGGCGCAAAGGGTAAACGCTATGTGTTGCCCCAATCGCGCACCATGGTTCATCAGCCTTCTGGCGGCTCACAAGGCCAGGCCACCGACGTCCAAATTCAAGCGCAAGAGATGCAGCGTACGAAAGACACGCTAAACCGTTTGTACGCGGAGCACACGGGACAGCCCTTGGAAAAAATCCAAGCGGACTTAGAACGTGACTTCTTTATGAGCGCTGAGGAAGCGGTTGAGTACGGTTTGGCTGACCAAGTCATGCGAACTCGCGGCTGACTAGGTCATAGCACCCATGTAGTGCGCTGAGCTAGAAAGCGCGCTACAGTGTTATTAATAGATTTTTTCGGAGACAGCAGTGGCTGACGATTCAACTACCAATGAAGGTAATGAAAAGGTTCTGTACTGTTCCTTTTGTGGCAAGAGCCAAAACGAAGTCCGCAAGCTTATCGCTGGCCCCAGCGTGTTCATCTGTGACGAATGCGTGGATTTGTGCAACGACATCATTCGTGAAGAGATTCAACAGGAAACGTTAGACGAGTCAGGCGATCACTTGCCTGTACCGGCTGAACTGAAAGCCACGCTTGACGAGTACGTGATTGGTCAAGATCGTGCAAAACGCGTGCTGGCCGTGGCGGTTTACAACCACTACAAGCGGTTGCGCTTTGACGAGCGGTCAAAATCTGATGTCGAGTTAGGCAAATCTAACATCTTGCTCATTGGTCCCACTGGATCCGGTAAGACGCTTTTAGCTCAGACTTTGGCGCGGTCATTGAATGTACCTTTCACGATGGCCGATGCGACCACGCTGACCGAAGCCGGTTACGTAGGTGAGGATGTCGAGAACATCATTCAAAAGCTGCTGCAAAAGTGCGATTACGACGTCGAGCGTGCACAGCAGGGCATCGTTTACATCGACGAGATTGATAAGATCGCGCGTAAGAGCGACAACCCCAGCATCACTCGCGATGTCAGTGGCGAGGGCGTTCAGCAAGCATTGCTCAAGCTCATCGAAGGAACGGTTGCATCAGTGCCGCCACAGGGTGGGCGAAAGCATCCACAGCAGGAATTCCTGCAGGTTGATACCTCTGGGATTCTGTTTATCTGCGGCGGTGCCTTTGCAGGCTTGGATCAGGTTATTCGCGATCGCAGCGAGAAAAGTGGAATTGGTTTTGGTGCGTCGGTGCATAGCAAAGACAGCAGCAAGGGCATTGGTGCGACTCTGGCCGAAACACAAGCAGAAGATTTGGTTAAGTTTGGTCTGATTCCTGAATTCGTAGGACGTCTGCCGATGGTAGCCACGCTTGAAGAACTCGATGAAGCGGCGTTGGTCCAGATTTTGACCGAGCCCAAAAATAGCTTGGTGAAGCAGTACGGCAAGATGTTCGAGCTGGAAGATGTGACGTTGGACATTCGTCCCGAGGCGCTGTCAGCCGTAGCGCGTAAAGCCATGGAACGTAAGACGGGTGCGCGGGGTTTGCGCTCGATCATGGAAGAGCTTCTGCTCGACGTGATGTACGATGTGCCCGGTCAAAGCGGTGTATCCAAAGTCGTCATCGACGATAAAGTCGTCCGTGGTGAAGCGGATCCGTTGGTGATGTACGAGTCCGAGGCTAAAAAGGCCAGTTCGGACGATTGATCACCTTTTCACCTCATACTAAAAAAGCACCGATTTCGGTGCTTTTTTGGTTGTAATTAGGCGCTAAACACTCCATTACTAGGGCAATGCCAATAGGGATGCTGCCAACAGGAGTTCAAATGTCCAGCCGCTACGAAACTTTGCCCGTTCTTCCGCTCAGGGATGTCGTTGTTTATCCCTCTATGGTAATCCCTTTGTTCGTCGGGCGCGCCAAGTCGATTGCAGCCCTTGAACACGCGACAGCCAACGATAAGAAGATCTTTTTGGTAGCTCAGAAAGATGCCAAGTCTGACGATCCCGGACAGAAAGATTTGTACGAAGTCGGAACCGTTGCCACGGTCCTGCAAATGCTGCGCTTGCCCGACGATACCGTCAAAGTGTTGATCGAGGGCGTTGAGCGCGCTCAGCTGGTGACGATGCAGGACGAAGACATTGTTTTGGCCGAGGTCGAAGCGGTCGAACCTCTGACGCCGAGCGCGGATGCCGAAGAGACCATGGTCAAGTTATTGCGGGGCCAATTCGAAAAGTATTCCAAAGCGAGTAAAAAAGTGCCGCCGGAGTTGGCCGCTTCTATGGAATCTGTCGAGACCGCGGAACGTTTGTGCGACTCGATCTCGGCTCATTTGTCGTTCGCCATTCCTGAAAAGCAAAAGTTACTGGAAATGGCGACCGTTCAAGAACGCGTCGAGCACCTGGTTGCCCTCATGGAGTCCGAGCTGGATTTGT
>JAAXJV010000252.1 GCA_012269655.1 Pseudomonadales bacterium | reverse complement strand
GGCCAACCGTATCCACTTACAACTGAATTCCCTCGCCTAGTCTGCGAGCCAACTCGTCTATCCCTGCTTCATCAATGTTGGCAAACGCCAGCCGTAACGCTGGCTGATCGCTACCAAAATAAGCCGCGGGCAACGCCATAGTTCCTCGTTGTTCTATCCAATGGGTGGCCATGCTGACGCTGTCTACATCCGCATCGAAGCGCATCCAGGCGAAATAAGCACCGCTGGCAACAATGTCATAGCCGGGAAGGGACTGGAAAGCCCGGCGCAACAACCGTTCTCGTTGCTCGATCCTGCCCCGCCAATCTCTCAGCCAGTCCTGGGCCATTTGAATGCCGGCCAAGGCCATGTGTTGGCCCAAGCGAGGGGCGCAAATCGCCCAACAATCGATGACTTTTTCGGCCTGTTCGATAAGCGCCTGGGGACCGATCAGTGAGCCAACACGGTGACCGGCCATCGCATAAGCCTTCGAAAAGCTGTACACCTGAATGAGTCGGTCATAAACCCCAGGGATGAACCGTTGTTCCGGTGGCACGAAATCTTGATAGGTGGAATCGAGTATCAGGTGAATGCCCCAGGATTCGCACTGTGCCAGTAACGAGCGAATGGCGTCTGGAGCCGAGGTGTAGCCTGTAGGGTTGTTCGGGCTGACCAGCACAACTGCACATACATCGGGCGTAATCAACGAAGGTAGGCTGTCAAAGTCAGGAGACATATCCGAACGGCAAGGCCACGGGACGATCTCGAACCCCTGCATTTGCAATGTCATTTGGTGGTTAAAGTAATAAGGGGTTGGGAGAACGACTTTGCGGCCTTGTTGGGCCAGACATTGCATTGCCACCGCAAAGGCTTGGTTGCAACCGGCGGTGACGGCGACCTGTTCCGGCTTAACATTCATTTGGGTGGCGTGTGCTTCACGCAATTCAGCTAGGCCCAGTGCCGGCGCATATTTATGCGTCAATGGGTCGGTCAAGGCTTTAGCGGCGGCCTCTAGAATGTCATCGCTGGGTGGGTAACCCGGTACCGCTTGGCTCAGATCCAGTAGCGTTAAATGGTCTGGGCAGCGAGCCTTCAATGCATTGGCTAGGGAGACCGGTGGCGCCATAACCGATTGTATTTGGTTGGTTATTTTCATATTGACACTCTACTAAAGAGTCATCTCCGGTACTGGTAATATTTTTTATTGGCGGTACTTTATAGTCTTAGGCCACGATAGCCGTTCATCGCGCTGGACTGCAGGATTGTGTCAACTTGTGGGGAGTGTTCACAACCCCCTGCAGAGCCCATGGAAACAGGGCGCTCATTTCGGAGTTTCGCTCCGCGCGCGATAAGCCACATTTTTTCATGGAATGTGGCTTTTTTTTTGCCTTTCTGATGGGTTTTGCGAGAATACAGGGATGATTCAAGAACGCTTGGACGCCTTGTTGCGTCAACTCGACCCCAGCCGGCTGGAAATTACAAACGACTCGCATCTGCACGGCAATCCACCCGAGAGTGGGACCCATTTCAAAGTCATTATGGTCAGTGATCGCTTTAGTGATTTGACACGGGTCAAACGTCATCAGCTTGTTTACGCCACCTGCCAAGAATTGTTGCAGAGTCCGATTCATGCCTTGGCGCTTCACCTGTATAGTCCCGCCGAAACTCAAGGCATGAGTGCCCAGCCCCAATCGGTGGCCTGTGGTGGCGGAGATGGACAGCTCAAATGAATCAACACTACGACGTGGCAGCCCTGTATCGGTTTGTCGATTTGGTTTCTCCGGAACGATTGCGCGAACCTCTGTTTGAGTTAGCGGGCACGCTTAATATTTGCGGTACCCTAATCCTCGGTAACGAAGGTATTAATGGAACCATTGCCGGTGAACGCTCGGATGTAATTGCCCTGTTGAACAAACTGGGTGAGTGGGAACCCAAGCTCGCGAACCTGGCGCCAGCTTGGTCTGCCGCAGACATCAAGCCCTTTTTTCGTTTCAAAGTTAAGATCAAAAAAGAAATCGTCACGCTGGACGTTGAGGGTGCGCACCCGGATGTCTCGGTAGGGACTTACTGTGATCCTCAGCAGTGGGATGAAGTTTTATCCGACCCTGAAACACTGATCATCGATACCCGTAACGATTATGAATTCAAGGTGGGTACCTTTAAGGGTGCCATCAACCCAGAGACCCGAGGTTTTCGCGAGTTTCCCCAATGGGTGGATGAAAACCTAGACCCTGAAAAACATACCAAGGTCGCCATGTTTTGCACCGGGGGTATTCGCTGCGAAAAGGGCACCAGCATGATGCTGAATAAAGGCTTTAAAGAGGTCTACCACCTAAAAGGTGGCATCCTGGGCTATCTGCGCGAGCGCGATGCTGACAACAGTTTGTGGCAGGGCGAATGTTATGTGTTCGATCAGCGGGTCTCGCTGGCGCATCGACTGGAGCAAGGCACCTACACCAACTGCGGTGGTTGTCGTATGCCACTGTCCGAAGTTGATCGAGCGCATGCGCAATACATCAAAGGTATCCAGTGCGGTAACTGCGCGCATTTATATAGCGACGAAGATCGCCGACGATTTGGTGAGCGAGTGAAGCAACAAAATCTCGCGCGGGCTCGAGGCGAAGATCATTTGGGCCTGTCTGCTGCAGCTTTAAAACAAAAACGTCAACAAGCCCGTCAACTGCGCCAAGCGCGCAGTGATGCAAGTAAGCACTCAGACGCTTAATAATGGGGAGGGCGCTCCTCCCCTGCGTTGATTTCACTATCGCCGTCGCGCATCTGCTTGGCCAGGTCCCGATAGGCCAGTTCTAAAATTCGAATTCGTTCATTTTGTTCGCTGATGCTTCGGTTCATCGCATCCAACAAGTCGTCTTGAAACGCTAAGCGAGTTTCGAGGTCCTGAATTTTTTCCTGAAAGTTTTCCGTCATGGCGTTGATTCCGCTACACTTTT
>JAAXJV010000123.1 GCA_012269655.1 Pseudomonadales bacterium | reverse complement strand
CATCCAACTGGCCTTCCATGCTCGCAGTAAACTCGTAATGCATCAGGGCATCGAAGCACGACACCAGACGATCGGTCACAATCTCGCCCATTTTGTTTGCAAAGAAACGACGATTTTCAACCCGCACATACCCTTTGTCCTGGATCGTCCCGATAATGGCAGCATAGGTCGAAGGCCGGCCAATCCCGCGTTTTTCAAGCTCCTTAACCAAGGCTGCTTCACTGAAACGCGCCGGCGGCTTGGTGAAATGCTGGGAGGGACGCATCGATCCTTGGATCTGGACTTCGTCACCTGCTTTTAGATCCGGCAGGATAGGCTCTTCGCCTTTTCCGCCCGGGGGCAATACGCGTTGAAAACCATCAAATAAACGAACACGGCCACGAGCACGAAGCTCGATGCCATCGGCCACCACCGTCAAAGCCGTTGACGTAAAACGTGCCGGCACCATTTGACAAGCCATAAACTGACGCCAAATCAGCTCGTACAATCGCACCGCATCGGGTTCAACGCCAACCAATGCGCGGCCTGGTGTAGACACATTGGCCGGGCGAATGGCTTCGTGAGCCTCTTGGGCGTTTTGCTTGCTACCGTAATAGTTGGGTGAGTCAGGCAAATACTCCGAACCAAATTCGGATTGAATGTAGTCTCGCCCTGCCGCGATCGCGTCCGCACTCAGAAACGTCGAATCGGTTCGCATGTACGTAATGTGGCCCGCCTCATACAGACGCTGTGCCAATGTCATGGTCTTTTTCACACCAAAGCCCAACCGAGTACTAGCAGCTTGCTGCAAGGTCGACGTAATAAACGGCGCACTGGGCTTGGTTTGCGTTGGCTTGTCTTCGCGATCTGCGATACGCAGAGTCCCGGCAGACTGTATTCGGCCCACCACGGCATCGGCTTCCGCTTGGTTGCGCATTTTGATCGCTTTGCCACCGTCTTTGGTGGCTTGGAATTCAGCGCTGCCAGCTTGGCCGGCTAAATCAGCGTGCAAGTCCCAATACTCATCTGGCACAAAGGCGCGGATTTCACGTTCACGTTCCACCACCAAACGCACCGCAACCGATTGAACACGGCCGGCGGAGAGACCTTTTGCAACCTTACTCCACAGTAAGGGACTGACCATGAAACCGACCACTCGATCAAGAAAACGTCGAGCTTGCTGCGCGTCAACTCGATCTTGATTGACCTGACTGGGCGCCTTGAAGGCTTCCTGAATGGCCTTTTTGGTGATCTCGTTGAAGGTTACGCGGCGATATCGGCTCGGATCACCACCCAAAATCTCGGCCAAGTGCCAAGCAATGGCTTCACCCTCGCGATCCAAATCCGTCGCCAAGTAGATTTCGTCAGCTTTTTTAGCCAGTTGCTGTAATTCTTTAACAACTTTCTCTTTGCCCGGAATCACTTCTTACTCTGCAATCCAATGGTTATCCGGATCCACACCCATGTTCGCAACCAGCTTTTTCTTAGCCTGCTCAGCCTTGTAACGGACTTTTTCTTCCGGCGGCAGAGAACGGGTGTAGGCCGCTTTTCGCGCGCGTTCTTTTGCATCCGCCGTCGACTTTTTGGCTTGTTTCGGCAGGTCACGGATGTGCCCGACGCTGGATTTAACGACGAAGTCAGAACCGAGATATTTGTTGATCGTTTTCGCTTTGGCGGGCGATTCGACGATCACGAGAGCTTTCCCCACGAGGACCTCACTGGCAGATTTTGGCGCACTTATAAGCGTTTTTAAAAAAGCAGGTCAAGTCCGAGCGGTCAAGAAACTTTTTCCCGACTTGCTTAATAGTATCCCTTGACCCAACCCATTTGCTGGCCCCAATACAACGGACCACAACGCCACCTAGGGAAACCCAGCCCCAGCAGACAAGCGGTGTCTGCCTCGGCCGCACTGGCCACAACACCCTCGTCCACACACAGAGCCAGCTCTCTAACCAAAGGCCGCATCAAACACTCAATAATTTCAGAATCCGATAATGTTGAACCGCCGCCTCGATACTCTGGAGCTAACTCGGCTGGCATTAACCGCCCCCGAGCATCGGTTTCATAGCGATAGAAACCCTGACCCGATTTTTGACCGAACTGCGCACAGTTGAGACGTTCTCGCATAGCACTGGGTTCCGGCACAGGCATTCTATCGGGAAATCCTTGAGCCATGACGTCACTGGCATGCACACAGGTATCAATACCGATGACATCGCTTAGAACGCCAGGCCCCATGGGCCAGCCATAGCCCTGCATGACACGATCAATGTTCGCAATGTCATGGCCATCGGCAGCCAAGCTGTCAAATGCGTTTAGATAGGGAAACAGAACTCGATTAACCAGAAAACCTGGGCAATCGTTGACCAAGACCGGACGCTTGCCTAACGCCGCTGCAAAAGCCATCAATTCGGCCACCGTTTGATCCGAGGTGTTACGACCACGAATGACTTCGACCAAGGGCATCACCGGGACTGGGTTAAAAAAGTGAAGCCCGGCAAAAGCATCCGCTTGTGCCAGGCCGCCCGCCAGCTGGGTGATCGAAATCGTCGAAGTATTCGAGGTTAGAAGAGCCTGATCGCGGCAGGCGGATTGAGCCTCTCGTAAAACCGCTTGCTTAATATCCAGCCGTTCAGTGACCGCTTCGACCACCATGTCACAGGGAGCCAAGGCATCAAGCTCAGTTGCGAAATTTAAACGGGCATGAATTTCGGCCACCTGACGTTCATTCAACCGACCTTTCTTCAACGCTCCGGCGGCTAGACGTTCAATTTCGGCGCGAGCGAGCGTCAAGGCTTCTTGTGTAAGATCCCGAACCACCACCTCAAAACCGGATAGAGCCGCCTGCCACGCAATACCGCCCCCCATAATTCCTGCGCCCAGCACGCCCACATGCGTTGTCTTCACGCCGCTGGCTGCCTGCTTTTTGGCCGCTCGCTTATAAGCTTGATCATTTAGGTAACGCTGAACCAAGGCTGCGGCCTCGCTCGACTGAGCTAGCTCGACAAATACCTTTACTTCTAATGCCTGCGCCGCATCGAGGCTGAGGGTTTGAATTTGATTCATTAGGCTAGAAATCGCCGACTGAGCCATCTGCCCAGGCTTGGATTCAATGGAGGGCACCTCGTACGCGGCAGGTGCTGGTAGGTTTAGACCGCGATCCGGGGTCAAGCCTGACAAAAGGAATGCAATCGCTTCGCCCTTGGAATCGCCCAACGCGTCCGCTAATCCAACTTTGTGCGATCGCTCAGCGGTTATCGGTCGGCCCGACAGCACGAAGTCTGTCGCGGCCTGCGTCCCCATTAATCGAGCACTTCGCACACTGCCTCCCCATCCAGGACAGAGTCCTAAGGTCACTTCAGGCAAACCCACACGAGCGCCGGATTGCAACATTCGATAATCGCAGGCCAGCGCCAGCTCAAATCCGCCGCCCAAGGCAAAACCATTGACCCAAGCCAATGTGGGAATGGGTAGGCTGCCTAATCGGTCGAACAAACGCTGGGTTGCAGAAATTCGGTCAATTACCCGCTCAGTTGGATCGGCAAACCAGGTTGGAAAAGCGGTGACGTCCGCACCCAATACAAAATCACGGTGGGCCGAAAAAATCAGCAGCGGAGCCGGATCTACATCGACTTGATTCAAGGCGTCGTGCAGGTCTGTCAGCAACTGTTCGTTGAACACGTTGACCTTGGGCGCCTGCAAAGAGAGCTCCCAATGTTCAGCGTGACGAATTAACTCAATGGTATTCATAGACCCTTCCGCCGTGGACAGCGCTGGAGCCATCCTTTTAATTCGTCCAATTGACTGGACTGCTCATATTCCCACCATGCACCGATTTGGCTGGCGTTAGCATCCACCCCAAGTACACCCTCAGGGGCTTGCGACAGCCAATCGGACAAGGCTTCGGCCGCCCGGTGGCTACCAGAGGAATCACCCTGGCCGACCCAATCATCAGCCGATTTCCAAACCGAAAAATGGTGCTCACCGACCCCGCCTGCCAGACTATAAAAAGGCTGCATCGGACGCGATGAACGGGGCTTTGCCCATTCGCTCACGCTTCGAACCTTAGGAACCAAGCCTTTTTTTCTGGCCGCCTGACGACACTCCATTTGACGTTTTTCTTGGGGCGAGGGTCGAAGCCAGGTCAGCCCACTAAATATTAGGGCTGCCGCGACCGCCAGCGAAATCCATAGTGCCATGTACCACTCCATCTTCGTGCAGCGCACAATTTGCCCGAATAGAAAGATAATGAAAAGCTCAAGCGCTTAGGTAAACTGCGCGCCATGTTTGATATTGCCGTCAACTTAGCTGACTCTCAATTACGTGATCAAGCTGATCAAGTTCTACGAGACGCCCTTGATGCGGGCGTTGAGCATTGTTTGTTGGTTGGCACCGACATCGATGAATCTCAATGGCTGGGCGATCGAGCCGAAGCGTGGCGCACCCCCTTTACCGCGGGCATCCATCCTCATTATGTATCCGCAGCACCGCCTGACTGGCAAACCAAATTAGCTGATTTAATCTGTCACCCTCGTTGTGTCGCGGTCGGTGAAACCGGCTTGGACTGGTTCCGGATGCTGTCGCCGCGCGAAACTCAACTTAGGCTGTGCGAACAACAGTTGGCGATGGCGATTGAAGCGGAAAAGCCTGCGTATTTACACGATCGTGATGCCAGTCATGATTTATACGCTGTGCTCAAGAACTTCCCCGGAATTCGCGGGATCGTGCACTGCTTCACTGGAGATCAAGCGGCCCTCGAGGCCTATCTGGACCTTGGCCTCTATATCGGAATCACGGCTTGGTGCTTGGACGAACGACGTGGGCAGACTCTGGCTGACTTGGTTCCCTATATCCCGGACGATCGATTGATGATCGAGACCGATGCCCCCTATTTAGCGCCGCGCACCTTGCGTCCACGGCCAAAACGCAATGAACCCAAGTTCTTGCCTCACATTATCGAGGGGATTGCGGCCCTAAGAGGTCAACCATCAGATCACCTGGCTCAGGTCACGAGTGACAATGCCAAGAGGCTGTTTGATGTTGCTTGATCGCGTTATCCAAGCATTTAATAGCGAGTTCGCGCCACTAAACACGCGCCTGGTCGGTGGCTATGACGAGCCGTTTTACCTCGCGGGGCCACCTTCAGAGATCCGCTTTCGGGAGGACTTCGTGCGCAGCGCCTTGCACGAGGTGGCGCATTGGTGCGTTGCCGGCGCTGAGCGCCGCAAACAGGATGACTTTGGGTACTGGTATTGCCCAGACGGCCGCGATCAAGCTCAGCAACAGGCGTTTGAGCAGGTCGAGATTCGCCCTCAGGCCATCGAGGCCGAATTTTGTCAGGCGCTGGGAATACCATTCAGCCCAAGCCAGGACAATTTGAACGGTGATGTGTCGCCAGACCCGGCCTTTTCGCATGCGATCAACGCGTTGCGCCAAGCGTGGCACGCCGATCAGGCCAAACCGCCTGCTCGAGCCATCCAATTCATCAGCCGACTGAGGCAAATCCAATGACGCGATTGCTCACAGAATGGCGTGCCATTTGGAAGATTGCGGGCCCCCTACTGGTCAGCCAACTGTGTTACACCGGCATGGGGTTTGTCGATGCTCTGGTGGCCGGTCGAGCCGAAGTCACGGATCTGGCGGGCGTAGCCGTCGGCGGCGGCTTGTGGCTACCCATGGCGCTGTTTTTGACAGGACTGGCCTACGCCACAACCCCATTGGTGGCCAAGGCAACCGGACAAAATAACTTGGCCAAAGCACAATCCTGGATTGGCCAGTCCATTAGCTTGATGCTAGCCGTGGGCGTGCTAGCCGCTGTATTGGTCACAAGTATTGCTCAGCCGGCACTCACTTGGTTTGGAGCCGATCTAGGAACCCGTTCAGCGGGCGTCGATTATTTGATGGGAATTGCTATCGGGATCCCAGGATTCTGCTTATACCAAGCACTTCGAAGCTCATTGATCGGCCTTGGGCAAACCAAGCTCGAGATGATCATCGCCTTATCCATGGTCGGGCTGAACTTTCCTGTCAGCGCAGCCCTGGTGTTCGGCTGGGGTCCACTGGCTGCGCAGGGAAGCTTTGGCATTGGGCTGGGCACCTCCATTCTGTTCTGGGCCGGTTGTGGCGCCTTATGGATCGGCATATTGAAAGGCTACCCCAGCGCAAAACCGTCCGCGAACCGATTGAAACCCCAACGGCGACTGCTGGGTGAGTTTTATGCATTAGGCTGGCCGATTGCGGTCGCTATTTGCGTTGAAGCCAGCGTGTTCAGCGTAATCGCCCTGTTTTTAGCGCCCCTGGGTGCAGTCCAGGTGGGGGCACACCAAATTGCCCTCAATCTGTCGGCCCTCTTTTTTATGCTTCCACTGGGGATTGGACTCGCCACTACCAGCCGTGTCGGTTATCTGAGGGGGTTAGGTGACTTGTCTGGCGCGCTGTATAGCTCCAAGGCAGCAATCTGGCTCGGTTTAACCATTGCCGGGGCCACCTGTTTGCTGACTTTCGGATTCCGTGATGCGTTTGCGTTGTTGTACGGGGCTAACCCCGAGGTCACTCAACTAGCGGCCGCCTTGATGATCTACGCAGCTATCTATCAGCTACCTGATTCGGTCCAGGTCATCGGTGCCGGGGCACTACGGGGCTGGGAAGACAGCCGTGGTCCCTTATGGGTCGCACTGATCTGTTACTGGGTGATTTGTCTGCCTGGAGGCCTTTGGTTGGGACGCGGCGCACTGGGCGGTCCAGCATGGGGACCTAAAGGATTTTGGATCTTCCTAATCGTCGGCTTAACCCTCGCCTCGATCGGTATGCTATGGCGCCTAAAGCAGCTTACCCGTCGTCTATCGCTTGATTCCGCTCCGGCCTCACCCCACTAACTACGAATGCAAAAGGCAATTGTGGTGTTGGCGGGTTTGGCTGCGCTGGTTGGGTTGTTTTGGCCGGCCAATGACCCTGCCGAGTCACTGCTTCGTGATTATCAATCCCGGCTAGCTCGAACCCTAGAGCAAGACATCTCAATTGACAGGCTTACTCCTGCCACCCTGCTCTTGCCTCGCCAGACGAGACTTCAAGCCTTACCTGAACAACGGACGTCCTTAGGAAAAGCATTAAAGTTGGGAGAGTGTGGTTTGGTACCGGGGCTAGCCAAAGCCAACAATAGCCTGGGTAAAGTCGCACCGGCCAGCGATCAATTACTGCTCACACAAGAACTGTTAGCCCAAGCCAAAACCTGCGAAACCACTGATCCGGCCCTCGCCGAACCGTTACAGCAACTCATCCTGCATCGTGAGGCCTTATGGCCTCGACTATTGAACAATGCACTCATTGCCGGACCAGAATGGGACGCTTACTTTGCCTCTAACGCCCAGGCACTGGCACCGGGAACGCAGATCGACTTTAGCTTGGCAGCTCTGACCGATTGGTTGTCTGAGATCGATCCTTATCAACCCGTTGACCGGGCTGATTTTAACCGGCGCTTACAGGCACTGTCTCAGTCCAACCAAGGCGCTGCCGCCATCCATGCTCATCGCTTGGCCACTCACTATTTCGCCCGCCTAACCCCGGCATTAAAGCAAACAAAAATCTGCACAGGACCCCGAAAAGTCGAGCAGCGCCGCCTAGCCGAGCAAGTGTTTGCTAGTCAATATTTGGAGCGGGTTCAACCTTGGCTATCCGACATCGACAAAGCCCTGCGGCAGATCGAGGCGCTGCAAGCGTCTTTGGAAAACAAAACCGGATCGCTACCTCAATGGCTGGCCGTAGACAGCCGTTTCACAAAGTTCCAACAAATGACTCGCGAGCACGCGATGGCTTGGAAAGATCTGCTTGGGCGCTGTGGCATTGTCCTAGGGTCCTAACGCTTTTTGAGGGCTCTTCTATACTCAATCCGTGGAGACAGTAAATTCGCAGATCATAGACCTAACGCAACGGCGCCTCGAGCGGCAGCCTCAGGTCGTTCGCCTAGCACCCGAGCTGGATGGGCACGGCGCACTACTGAATATTGGGTTTGGACCCAGTGAATTGATTCCGCACCCGATTCTGGCCTGGGCCTTGAACGAGGATGACAGCTGCGTGGGCATGATTCTGCACTGTGGCACGCTTGCGCCGGTTACTCAGTTCACTACGCGCTTTCAGGGTTATACCGATCCTGAATTGAGTCAGTTGAGTCGAACTCCACCAGCCTTTGTCCGCCTAGGGCTGTGCGCTGCTCGGGATCATTTCGACGCAACGCATCCCATCCAATGTCCCGACATGGCTGAGTTATCTGCGGCTTTTTTGACGGGCGACGAGTGGATGTTCAAGCGCTTACAGATGTGGCACGTCAAACGGGGTGAGATTGTACCGATGGTGGATGTCGAGCAACGCGGAAACGATGGGCCCCGCACGGTTCGGGTGGATGCCCGTCGATTTCAAGGCTTCGCCGGACTGGTCCGGTCCGAACAGGCCAGTCAGTTAAGAGCCGGCGCCCCAATTCAGTACGACTTTTTTGGCTTGCTGGCCCGTCATCGCAACTGAATCAAAAACTCGAATTGGTCGTTGTCCTCGGTTTGTTCGATCAAATGGTGGCCCATGGCAGAACAATACTTGGGCACGTCTCGTTTTGATGCCGGATCTGTTGAAATTAATTGAACTTGATCGCCAGATTGGAGCGCCTCAATACGCTCGCTCAACAGCATAATCGGTTCTGGGCACCAGGTACCACTTGTATCCAAAGTACTATTCGGCACGATTTCTCCCGTGACATTTCAATTCATCGATCGGATATATTGCGCTGCAAAAAAATGTTTTGACTTCACGTCAAATTTGTCGCAATTTCGTAATCAAACTGTAGCAAGGTTGCATCAGCAACCTGCCAGTGGGCGATTTTATTCTAGCGAACGGCACGAAGCCGACCCAGATATTTACAGGATCTGAGCTACTAAGGAACCTTTCCATGACGATGAACGGATTCATTCAGGGAAGATTGGAGGAAAAATGGGAAGTAAAGTTGCATTGGTCACCGGTGGTACGGGTGGCATTGGTTCGGCGATTTGTCGTGAGCTCGCCAATCAAGGATTCAACGTGGTCGCTGGGTACAACAGCGGCGGCAACCATGAGAAAGCAGCAAACTGGAAAGCACAACAGGCGGCCGACGGGTTCGACATTGACGTGGCCTACGGCGACGTATCCGATCCGGCCAGCTCGGAAGCCTGCGTGAACGGCATCATTGAAAAACACGGGTCAATTGATGTGTTGGTGAACAACGCCGGCATTACCCGGGATTCAACCTTCCGTAAGATGACACTAGAGCAATGGGACGAGGTGATGAACGCCAATTTACGCAGCGTGTTCAACATGACGCGTTTGTGCATCAATCCCATGCTGGAAAACAAATGGGGCCGTATCATCAACATCAGCTCGGTTAATGGCCAAAAGGGCCAGTTTGGCCAGACCAACTATGCTGCAGCAAAAGCCGGCATGCATGGTTTCACCAAGTCCTTAGCCCAAGAAGTCGCCAGTAAAGGCATCACGGTAAACACCGTCAGCCCTGGCTACATCCTGACCAGCATGGTGGCAGCAATCGGTGACGATATTCTTGAAAAAATTGCCAGCACCATTCCTGTCGGCCGTTTGGGTCAGCCCGAGGAAATCGCACACGCGGTCAGTTACCTTGCCAGCGATCCGGCGGCGTTTATCACCGGATCCAACCTAGCCATCAACGGTGGCCAGCACATGTTCTAGGGGCTGCCCTAATACACATGCCGGCCCAGGCGGGTCGGTTCCACCCAACTGGAAGACGACATGCGCAAAGAGATATTTGTTTTAGGCCCGGTTCGAACCGCCATCGGTACCTTTGGTGGCTCTTTTCGAAACACGCGGCCGATTGAGCTGGCTTCCCAGGTCATTCGCGAGAGCCTTCATCGTTCAAAGGTAGATCCTGAGACAGTCGGCCATGTCGTCATGGGACACGTCTGCAATACCGAACCCAAAGATATGTATTTATCCCGAGCGGCCGCGGTTCATGGCGGGCTCCCGGAAAGCACTCCCGCATTCAACCTTAATCGCTTATGCGGAAGCGGTCTGAGCGCCATCATCGCAGGCGCTCAGATGATCAATGAGGACCAAACCGAAGTTGCGATCGCTGGCGGTGCTGAAGTTATGAGTCGGGTACCTCATTGGCTTCCCACTCAACGATTTGGTCAAAAGATGGGCAATGCTGAATTGGTAGATGCCATGCTAGGCGCCCTATCCGATCCTTTTGACGAAGCACACATGGGCGTCACCGCCGAACGGGTAGCCGAGCGCTATCAAATTAGTCGTGAAGCACAGGATGCATTGGCTGCGCAAAGTCATCAGCGCGCCGCACGGGCCATCGAGCAAGGTTATTTTGGCGATCAAATTCTGCCCATCGAAGTCCGCGCAGGCCGCAAGACCCAGATATTTGATACCGATGAGCACGTCAAACCCGATACCACACCAGACAGCCTATCCAGCCTACGTCCCGTGTTCCAAAAAGACGGCTCCGTGACGGCTGGCAATGCCTCGGGCATCAACGACGCAGCCTGCGTCATGACCCTAGCCAGTGCAGAGGCTGTAAAAGCTCAAAATCTGGCCCCGATGGCACGGCTCGTCGACTACGCGTTTGTAGCCTTGGATCCGAAAGTCATGGGACTCGGACCTGTGCCCGCCACCGAACGGCTGCTCAAACAAACCGGCTTAAGTATTGACGACATTGATGTCTGGGAAGTCAATGAGGCCTTTGCCGCACAGGCATTGGGGGTCTGTCATGGTCTCGATATCGATCCTGCCATCGTCAACCCAAACGGCTCAGGCATCAGCCTCGGACACCCCATTGGCGCAACCGGCGCCATTGTGTCCACCAAAGCGATTTATGAGCTACACCGAACTCAAAAGCGCTATGCGATTGCCACATTATGCATTGGTGGTGGTCAAGGCGTAGCCGCCCTATTCGAGCGAGCCTAACGATGACAGACACGAATCAGTTGTTTCAGGAATTAACTCGTCAAACCCAGACGATGTTGGAGCGAATCACAGATCAGCATAGCCATGAAGCCGTGAAGGCCATGACTCAAGCTTGGACTGAGTTATCCCAGTCAGATTGGAGCAACCCGACTCAATGGGTTGAAAAAATGACGGAATATCAGCGCCAACAAATGCAACTTTGGCAACACGTCATGGGCATTCCCAGCCTCGAGTCTGATCGTCGTTTTAACAATCAGGCCTGGGATGATCAACCGGTTTATGACTTCATCAAGCAATCCTATTTACTCACCAGCGATATGCTGAACCAGTGGGCCGAGTCGGTCCCCGGTGACGAGAAAGACAAAGAAAAGTTAAAGTTCTACACTCAGGCTTATATCGATGCGATGAGCCCAACCAACTTCGCCGCAACTAACCCCGAAGTAATACAAGAAGCCATGGAATCCAATGGCCAGTCACTACTAAACGGTTGGAAAAATTTGCTGGCGGATCTGGAAAAAGGTCGTATTACGATGACCGACGAGGCCGCCTTTGAAGTCGGTGAAAACCTTGCAACAACGCCCGGCGCGGTGGTTTACAAGAACGATCTGTTCGAGCTTATCCAATATGCGCCCAGCACCAATACCGTAAACCAGAAACCTCTTTTGGTTGTGCCGCCTTGCATCAACAAGTTCTACATTCTGGACCTGGGGTCAGGCAACAGCTTCGTTGAATGGGCGGTTGCTCAAGGCAACACCCTGTACATGATCAGTTGGGTCAACCCTGACGAGCGTCATGCAACCGTCCGCTGGGATGACTATGTCGAACGCGGCGTGATTCAAGCAATGAATATCGTTCGTGAGCAAACCGGCCAGAAAAAACTCAATGCCATCAGTTGGTGCGTCGGCGGAACCCTGTTGTCCTGCGCCTTAGGCGTGTTGCAGAAGCGCCGCAAAGCCTGGGTCGATAGCGCTACCTTTTTGACTACTTTGCTCGACTTCAGTGACCCGGGCCAATTGAGTGTCTTTTTGGATCCAGACGAAGTCGCCCAACGAGAAGAAATCCTGCGCAAAGAAGGCGTGTTCAGCGGAAAATCCTTATCCCTAGGATTTAACCTGCTGCGTAGCAACGATTTGATTTGGTCTTACGTCGTCAATAATTACCTGAAGGGTAAAACACCCCCGCCCTTTGATATCTTGTATTGGAATTCGGACCCAA
>JAAXJV010000245.1 GCA_012269655.1 Pseudomonadales bacterium | reverse complement strand
AAAATATCGGTGATGTGAACCACGTTGGGATCCTGCTCGCTGGCCGAGAGTGTCGGGAATAGGGCCTCGTTGATTAGCATGGGAGCCTGTACATGAACCGCAAAGCAGGCTTGAGCCCAATCGGCCTTGGCCTGCAGTTCAGTTGGCTCAGGCTGAAAACAACTGGCGTTATGGGCGATAAAGTCGAGGCTAGGTAGCTGCGTTAACTGATCTAACATCGCGAGCACCTCGGATACCTGCGTCAGGTCGCAGCGGTACAGACTGACGCCTCGCTGTCTTAGCTCGTTGGTGGCCTCGGATTCGGTGCGAAAGTGCCCATGCACCTCATAGCCGTCGTTCAATAGATCCATGGCGATGGCATGGCCTAGGCGTCGACCGACGCCGGTGACAAAAGCACGTTTCATAAAGATTCCAAATAATGATCAAAGGAGCAGGGGCCCTGTGCTGCCACATAGGCTCCGTAGTTCAGGTTGGTTTGCCGTTTTTTTTCGAATAGGGCATGGGCGAAGGACCCTAGGTCCGGATGGCGAGCGATGATGCCGACTTCGATTAAGCGCAAAATTTCTTGATAGCCTGCCTCGGCCCGCTCGATGTTGCCCGGCCGGTGACAGTGACTCGCATTGTGGGTGCGATACTCAAATAAGGTTTCCGGATGAATCGCAAGCGATCCAGCCCGTTCAATGGCATCGAGGTTGAACAGGGTGTCCCCTGCCAGCGCCACCGATTCGGGCCAGCGGGTAATGACGTCCCGGCGAAAAGCGAGGTGAATGGTCGCGTTGAGATCCAAATATTGGCGAGGCGTCAGCGTATGAATCTCGGTCGTTGGGGCAAATACCTGTCGCTCAATTTCACCGGTATCCAGGTTGCGTGTGATTTCACTGCATGCCGCGACGCCGAATTTCTTGACCAAGGGAAGGAGCTTTTCCACTCGGCTAGGGTGCATCCAGTCGTCAGCGTCCAGCGGCACAATCACCTGACCCGAGCACCAAACTAAGCCCGCATTACGCGCGGCATTGGGTCCAGATCCGCGTCGTCCGGTGCGCACTTGAATCACGGTATCGGGCAGTTCGTAGTGACTGTCATCGTCGATGACGGCGACCACTTCACAATCCGCATGTGTTTGGTTAAGCGCGCAATCAATGGCCTGCCGATAAAATTCCTGCGCCTGATACAGCGGTATCAGGATGGAAACGCGCATTAGTTAGCCAGTGCGTCTTGGATCGCGGGAATTAAGTCCTGTGGTGTCACGGAGCTTGGATAATCGGCGATTAACTGCCCATCCCGTCCAATCAAATACTTGTGAAAGTTCCAACTCGGGTAACGGCCGGCGGCGCTCCCCAATGCTCTGAAGATGGGATCCGCGTTACGCTCGGCGGCGTTGGTGTGTGCAAACATGGGAAATTTGACGCCGTAAGTAAGGCGACAAAACTCCAAGCTTTGGCCCTCGTCTGAGAATTCTTGGTTGCCAAAGTTATCGCTGGGGAAACCCAAGACCGAAAAGCCTTGATCTCGAAACTGCGCATGCAGCGCCTCAAGCCCATCAAACTGCGGCGTGTAGCCGCATTTACTGGCAGTGTTGACGACCAATAGCACTTGGTCCTCGTAGGCTTCGCATAGATTCACGCTGGCCTCTGAAGCGAGTGGCCGAAGGGTGTGATCAGTGAGTGGGGTACAAGCCATTGCAATTCCTGGAAGTAAGGTCAAAAAAAGTGCCATCGTGCGCATTGTTCGTCCTCCTTACGGGGTTGTGCGGTAGTTATTAAGTTTTTCAACGCTAGCGTGTAATATTATTTCGCCAGGGCCGGCATCGACTTATCCATCGGAGTTTGCATGGCCACATCACTGGCGCTCGTTTTGGGCGATCAATTGTCTTTCGATTTGCCCTCGCTTCAAGGCCCCGAGGTCTGTGACGTCTTGATGGCCGAAGTCGCAGCCGAAGCCACCTACGTTGCACACCACCCTAAAAAAATTGCCCTGATCTTCAGTGCCATGCGCCATTTTGCTAAGTCGCTTGAGCAGCAGGGCTATCGCGTGCATTACCACCGCTATGATCCGAATGGCTTTAAGTCTTTGCACGAGGCGCTGGATCACTATCAATCTCAATACGAGCGGATTCTGATCACGCGTTGTGGTGAATACCGCCTGCAGTCCGAAATGGAATCTTGGTCGGGATCGATCGAGTTTTTTGAAGACACTCGGTTTCTGTGTCCGCTGGACGACTTCAATCAATGGGCTCAGGGTCGAAAGCAACTGCGCATGGAGTTCTTTTACCGCGAGATGCGCAAGCGTTATCAACTGTTGATGGAAGGGGACCAGCCCACGGGCGGGCAATGGAATTTCGACGCGGATAATCGTGAAAAGTATCAAGGCGAGGCCTCAATTGGACCGCTGCGTTTCGAAGTCGATGCGATCACGGGTGAAGTGCTGAGCACAGTCGGGGAGCATTTTGGCCATCATTTCGGAGAGCTTGAGCCGTTTTGGTTTGGTGTCACCCAGGAACAGGCCGAGGCCGCCTTTGCGCACTTTATTGAAAATCAGCTTGCCGACTTTGGCCGTTATCAAGACGCCATGCGCCAGGATGATGACTGGCTGTTTCACAGTTGTATCAGCGTTTACCTAAATCTAGGTCTGCTCAACCCATTGGATCTCTGCCGCCGGGCAGAAATGGAGTACCGAGCGGGGCGTGCCCCGATCAATGCGGTCGAGGGCTTTATTCGTCAAATCCTGGGATGGCGTGAGTATGTTCGGGGTATCTATTGGCTGTGTATGCCGGGTTACGCCGAAGAAAACGGCTTGGAGGCCCAACGAACTCTGCCCGATTTTTACTGGGATGAAGACAAGACCGAGATGAATTGTGTGCGCCAAGCGGTTCGGCTGACGCGTCAAGAAGCTTGGAGTCATCACATTTTGCGTTTGATGGTGACCGGGAATTTAGCGCTCTTGTTGGGCGTTGCGCC
>JAAXJV010000304.1:10630-12284 GCA_012269655.1 Pseudomonadales bacterium | reverse complement strand
CTCTTTTAGGACATTTTCCACACTAGGGACTTCACGCAGGGCCTCGAGGCGCTCGGCCTTGGCCTCATCCAAATTGTTCAGCACCACCGCGATGAACAAATTGACCACCACAAAGGTGCCCAGCACAACAAAACTCACAAAATAGACCCATGCCCAACTCGAGCCTTGCATGGCGGCGTACATGACGTCGGTCCAATCCTCGAGTGTCACCACTCGGAAGAGGGTCAACAGTGAGATTCCCAGACTGGACCAGTGAGTGGGGTCGATGTCTCTGAACAGATAAAAGCCAGCTACACCGTAAATATAAAAAACGATCGACATTAACAACACCACATGGCCCATGCTCGGAATCGACCGGACCAAGGTTTGCACCACCAATCGAAGCTCAGGAAACGCTGAGACCAATCTCAAGATTCTGAGCAAACGGGCCAAACGAGCCAGCGTCGCGAACTGACCGGTGCTTGGAATCAAAGATGCCAAGACAATGGCAAAATCAAATAGATTCCAGCCGTCTCGGAAGTATCGCTTCGGCCCAAACGCCCAGATCTTGGCCAGCGCCTCGAGAATGAAAACACCCAAGAACAGACGATCCAACGCAACCAACCAAGTCCCATGACTGGCCATCAAATCGTCAGAGGTTTCTAGGCCAATCACGACGGCATTAATCAAAATAATTCCGATGATGAAATGGTGAATGCGCCCGGTATCCAGCGACTCAGCCATACGTGCCCGAATACTCATGCGTCGTTCTCTTGTAACCCCGCATGAGCCATACTGGCCGCCCGGAACACGGCGCGACACTTTTTCAGGGTTTCCTGCCACTCGCTTTCAGGATCCGAGTCTGCCACCACACCGGCACCCGCCTGCACATGCAATTGCTGATCTTTAAGCACGGCGGTACGAATGGCAATTGCGGTGTCCATGTTGCCTGCCCAGCCCAAATAGCCCACTGCACCGCCGTATATCCCACGGCGACTGGGTTCTAATTCATTGATAATTTCCATGGCTCGAACCTTGGGCGCACCGGACAATGTACCCGCCGGCAGGCAGGCTTTGAGTACGT
Source organism: Pseudomonadales bacterium (assembly GCA_012269655.1). Taxonomy (GTDB): domain Bacteria; phylum Pseudomonadota; class Gammaproteobacteria; order Pseudomonadales; family Litorivicinaceae; genus Litorivicinus. Next base: position 11,221 of record JAAXJV010000304.1, on the reverse strand, counting down.
CGATCGCAGTGAGGTCTGCCAGTGCTTTACCCGTCACATTACTGACAATATGCATCACGTGACTGTAACGCTCGACGACCATCTTATCGGTCACTTGAACACTGCCGGCTTGGGCCACTCGCCCCACGTCATTGCGACCGAGATCGATCAGCATCAGGTGCTCGGCTAACTCTTTGGCGTCAGACAACAAGTCCGCCTCGAGCGCTTGGTCTTCCAATTCATTGGCCCCACGCTGACGAGTGCCGGCGATCGGGCGAACCGTCACCAGACCGTCCTCAAAACGCGCCAAGATTTCGGGCGAGCTGCCGACGATATGGAAGTCTGCACAATCCACAAAATACATATAGGGCGAAGGATTCAAGCGCCGCAGTGCCCGGTAGAGGTTTAGCGGCGGAGCCTTGAACGGCAGGCTCATCCGCTGAGCCGGCACAACCTGCATACAGTCGCCGGCCTGGATGTATGTCCGAACCTTTTCAACGGCCTGCCGATAAGGCTGAGCCCCCATCTGACTGACAAAGTCGTTTTCAGTGATGGGTTCATACACAGGCGCATCGAAGGCGTTTGCCGGAAGGGCTCGTTGCAATTTGTCTT
>JAAXJV010000304.1:3332-10620 GCA_012269655.1 Pseudomonadales bacterium | reverse complement strand
ATTTGTCTTCAAGTACTTTTAGCCGAGACTCGGCCTGAACCTGCGCATCGGCGGCACTTGGATCGACGTGGGTGATCAAGTACAGACGGCCGGAAAGGTTATCAAATACGGCCACTTCTTCGCTCAGCATAAGCAAGATCTCGGGCGTGTCCAAACCGCGATCGGCCGGCAAGCTTGCGGCAATGCGCGGCTCGACCAGCGCCACCGTATCGTAGGCAAAATGGCCAACCAGACCACCGGTGAATTTTGGCAACTCAAACTCGGGCAAGGCATCCGCCGGGGCCACACCTAAGCTAGTTTGGTACTGCGCAACCCAATCCAAGGGGGCCGCGGGCTGGCATTCTTCAATTAACTGACCGTTTTTAAACCGGCGCATCGTTGCATCACGCAATTCGATCCGCTCTCTGCATGCCAACCCGATCATGCTGTAGCGACCCCATTGCGCTCCGCCCTGCACCGACTCCAATAAATAGGTGTACGGCCCCGATGCCAATTTCAAAAAGCACGACAGGGGAGTCTCGAGATCGGCCAGCACGACACTGGCGACCGGTACTCGTCGAAAACCTTGAGCGGCCAATTCGGCGAAACGCTCAGCGGTTGGGATCATCATTGCAACAACTCGTTAAACTGGTGATAAATAAGATCTGGGGCCGCTAGTTCTACCGCATTGCCGTGATTGTAGCCACCGGAAAATAGCGCAACCGGCATGCCGGCGGCGCGCGCGGCCTCGCTGTCGTTACTCGAATCTCCGATCATGACACATCCGGCTGGATCGACTTGCATCGCCGAACACGCCGTTAGCAACATCGATGGGTCAGGCTTCTTTATGGCAACACTGTCACCCCCAAGCACAACCGCAAACGTGAGCCCCAAGGAATCCAGCATCGTTTGTGTGAAGGACAAAGGCTTGTTGGTCACCAAGGCTGTTGGTACCTGTGCTTGAATCTCTGCCAGACCTTGAGCCACTCCCGGGTATAAGCAAGGGTTGTGCGCGCACTGCTCGGCGTAGTGCTGCAAAAAATGCGAGTACGCTTGTTCCACAAGATCCGGATCTGTAATCACCCCGTCACAGGCTTGTCGAATCAACTGCCATGCACCGCGGCCTACCCAGTCACGGACCTGCGCCTCACCCACGGGTTGGGCGCCAAAATGTGCCAAGGTGGCGTCCACAGACACCGCCAAGTCCGGAACGCTGTCAACCAGGGTTCCGTCAAAATCGAACAACACCGCTTCCAAAGGGCGCGATAACAGCCCGCGCAGTGCGTTCAAACCTGCGCCAGCGCCTGACGCATCGAACCAATGACGGCGGAATAGTCATCTTTTCCAAAGATCGCTGACCCCGCGACAAAGCTATCCGCTCCACGGCCCGCCACCTCTGCGATGTTGGCCGGCCCAATTCCGCCGTCCACTTCAATGCGAATGTGTTCGCAATCGTGAGCATCCAAAAACGCTCGGGTATCGGCAATCTTGTCTAGCACCCCAGGAATGAATTTTTGCCCACCAAAGCCGGGGTTCACGCTCATCAGCAACACCACATCGATCTTGTCTAAAACATAACGCAGTGATTCCAGTGGCGTAGCCGGGTTAAGCACCAAACCCGCTTTTAAGCCATGTGCACGGATCATCGAGAGCGAGCGATCGACATGATCTGACGCTTCGGGGTGAAAGGTAATCCAACTGGCGCCAGCCTCAGCAAAACTATCGATCAGGGCATCGACCGGGCGCACCATTAAATGCACATCAATCGGGGCGGTCACTCCGTGCTTGCGTAGCGCCGCACAAACCGACGGACCAAAGGTCAAGTTTGGAACGTAATGATTGTCCATCACGTCAAAGTGAATAATATCAGCGCCTGCTTCCAACACCGTGTCAACTTCACGGCCCAAGTTGGCCAAATCCGCGGCCAAAATTGACGGCGCGATCAAATAGTCATGCATGTGACAGTCCTTGCAAATGGTTCGGTAAATAATACCGATCTATCGCGCGAGATGCTTTACTTTTGCCCAAGCTTCTTGGATCGCTTGGGATTTTTGCTTGGCTATCTCGATTTCATCTTGGCTGCCGCCTTGCGCCGCAATTTTATCCGGATGCACAGCGGCCATTGCACGGCGATATGCCGTTTTTAATTCTGGGCCGCGAGCTGACGGCGTCACGCCAAGAAGCGTCCACGGGGTTTGAACGATTTCAGTTGGAGCTGCCTGCTTGCTGATTTTAGGCGGGGGATTTTTGACCGATGCCGCCAACAGGCTGGGCAGCCCCATTAACTCGAGCAAATTGGCTAAATGCCGCTCGGCTGAAGTGGTTTGATACGCGGATTTGACTACCCGAACCAGAGACCACCCTAGCCATAAGCGGAAATCCCAAGCACGCACACGCTGATGCAATCTGGCTGCCACAATCGGCGCATCGATGCCTTGCTTACCCATGTTGAACGCGTTAATCGCTGACTGCTGCTCGGACAAGCTCAAATCAATCGTCCGCATCCAGGCTTGAACGGCTTGAATCTGCTCGGGTTGAACAGACCCTGAAAGCTTGCACCCATGCCCCAATATTCGAAAAAAGGCCCTTTGTAAAACCGGAGCCTCGATGAACCGGTGTTGCCAAGCTTCGATACGCCAACGAGCCAGCCCTGCCCCGACAGGCAGCCCAAGCAGCATCGTCCATCCGCCAAAAGGCAGACAGATCAGCGCCATGATCAAAGCGCCAGCGATTGTCCAAAACGATTTATCCAAACCCATTCCTGCTTTTACCGAGCTTTAATCGGCCCGGATTTCTCGCTTTTGTAATGCAAGTTATCTGCTTATGATGGTGCACGTAATTTCAATCATGGACCAGCGCGCCCTTGTACCTGAATTTAAAAACATCGCTCCGCGGGAGTCTCGGAATCGCTTTGGCCTCGCTATACGCTAACGTCCACGCCGAAGTGCAAGCTGACCGATTCGATTGGGTGCAAAGTGATCAGCAGCTATGCGGCGGTTATTACCTGGCACCGGATTTACCCGAGGGCGGTGAAGAGCTAGAGGCCAGGTCAGATACCTCCCTTTACGACGGCGAAGATCGCATTTCACTCTCGGGCAACGCCGCGCTTTGGAACCAACAAATTTCACTGGAAGCCGACGAAATCAGTTTATTTCGAGTGTCCGGTGACGGAGATGCCATCGGTAATGTTGCGCTACGCGAGCCGCGTTTCTTAATCCGAGGCGATGCCGCGTCGCTGAACATCTATTCTGGCCGAGTCGAGCTATATAACACCGATATTGTCGCCCACGGCCTGCATTTGTACGGCAATGCATCGCAAGTAACCCGTGATGGTCAGGGCATCATTCGGGTGCAGGATGCGCTATACACCAAATGCGCACCGGGACAAAGCGAATGGCAATTGGGCTCTAGCTTTTTGGAGCTTAATCGCGAAACCGGCCGGGGATACGCTCGTAATGTGACCCTTCGCGCAGGCGGGGTACCGGTGGTTTGGTTGCCTGTAGTGGGCTTTCCGGTTGATGAACGCCGCCTAACAGGATTTTTGTGGCCCAATCTAAAAACCGTATCCAATAGCACTGACGGCGACGACATATCATTTTCAGCACCCTTCTATTGGAATCAACGCCCTCAATCAGACATGCTAATTACTCCAAAGCGAGTGGCGTTTCGCGGCAACGGACTGGATCTAAGACAGCGCCATTTGTTCGAAGATGAGAGCCGACTCACGCTGAACTTGGGCATGTTGCCGGACGATGATAAAACCAAAACCGACCGCGAGGCGGCTGAGCTGATCTGGCAGTCCAAACCTGGCCAGACCTGGGCCGCCAATACTTACGCGGGCTATGCCAGTGATGCCAAATACAACGACGATATCGGAGGCGATGCTGCGGTCGATGATGAGGACTTCCCATCCTTAAGGGCCAACGCAACTCGGCGACTGGTTGACCAACAACTAGATATCAAAACCTACAGCTATTACGTCGCCAACCGCGCCAAAGCACTAAGTGACCGCCCTTATCGCGAATTACCCCGAATCAACTGGCGTGTAAATCCCAGTGATCAGCCTTGGAATACGCGCTTAGAAGCCGTCCATTTTGACCGAGACGTATCGGGTTTAACGGGAGATGCCGCCGTGACCGGGTCACGTGTTTTTGGTAGCGCTAACTGGGTCACACCCAAACGCACCTCTTGGGGATTCGTCGAAGCCAAAGTCGGCGTTGATGCGGTGACCTATCAAGTGGATCGTGCGTCAACGGATTTAAGAGACGATGCACCCAGCGCCCTGGTGCCCAGAGCCAGCTTGGATGCCGGTTTGTATCTGGAAAAAAGCTTTAACACCCTGACCCATCGTATCGAGCCTCGCATTAAGTATCTGTATGCAGACTACACAGACCAATCTGACCAGCCCAATTTCGATACGGGTGCGATTGGCTTTAGCTTCACGCAGTTATTTAATGACCGACGTTTCTCGGGCGGTGATCGCATTGGCGACACAGAGCAAGTGAGTCTGGGGTTATCAAACAAAGTCATTCGCGATTCTGACGGCACCGAGCGTGTTCGTTTTGACATCGGCCAAACCTTTTATCTATCGGACCGCCGGGTCAATTTGACCAACACGGTTGACCAGACCGAACGCTCGCCCTTGGTCAGTGAGGGTCGTATTAAATTTTCGGATTTTTGGTCGGCTAGTGCCGAGACCACCTATGCCGATGACATGGGAGTTGAGTCCGGTGCGGTGGGCTTAAAATACCGCCAAGACAGCGACACCTTGGCCACGCTCCGAACACGATTCAATGAAAACAGTGTCACGACTTACGAAGCCAGCACGCTGTGGGGCATCAACGAACGCTGGCGCGTGGGCGGCGGTTTTGCCTACTCTCGACCGCTGAATCGCACCCAACGTTTTGCCTGGGGCTTTGAATACGAGTCCTGTTGCTGGCGCGCCTCACTGGTGCAAAACTATAACCGTCCTGATACTGCGGGCTCTAATGGCACGCATTCGGTAACCCTGCAGATCCAACTTAAAGGCCTAGGCATGGTTGGACGCAAAGCCATCACCAACTTGGAAGACAACATTGAAGACTTTGAACCGCGTCCTATTCGTTTCTAGTTTATTACTCGGATCAGTCACGCTAGGCCACGCCCAGCCACTGGATCGGGTGGTGGCCATTGTGGACCAGGCCCCGGTATTGGCCTCGGACATCGGCAACCGATTACGATTCCTCAAACTACAGGCTGACGCTCGCGGACAGGAATTCCCGCCGGTCAGCCCACAGCTTGAACAGCGCGTTATTGATCGACTGATCGAGGAGCAAGCACTGCTAAAAGAGGCCAATCGCCAGGGATTCAGCGTGAGCGACGAGCAGGTCAACCAAGCGCTAAACAATCTGGCTAGCCGTCTGGGTTTAACGGGCGGCATTCCGCAATTGGCCGGTGTCATGGAGCAGTATGGCATTCCGTTTGATCGAGTACGGGCCGACACCCGCGCCGATCTGCTGATTAATGCTGCTCAGCGCCGAGCGGTTCAAAACGAAGTGATGGTGACCGATCAAGAGGCACAGGCCCTGATTGAACGGGAAGGCTTGAATCAAGGACAGGTCAAGCTATCGCAAATCTTGATTGGCCTAGCACAAGCACCCACATCGGAGCAGTTACAGCAGGCACAATCACTCGCCAATGAAGCGCTTACCCAACTGAACCAAGGCACTCGGTTTGAAGATGTGGCCCGCGCTTACAGCCAAGGTCCCAATGCCATTTCTGGCGGCGATCTGGGCTGGCGTGAGATCAGCGGACTCAACGCCGAATTCAAAGACGCCCTCAGCCGACTCGATGCCAATGAAGTCACACCCATATTCCGAACGCGCGCAGGCTTGCACATCCTCAAGGTGGATGGACAGCGCACCAGCGACACAGCCCTAGTTGAAGAAGTAAACAGCCGCCACATTTTGCTGCGCCCCAACGCCGTTCGCGATGTTGAGCAAACTCGAGCAGCCCTGGCGTATTTGCAGCGTCAAATTGAGCAAGGCGCGGACTTTGCCGAACTCGCTGAGCAGTTCTCCGAAGATCCGGTCAGCGCCTCGAATGGTGGTGAATTGGGCTGGACCAATCCTGAAGCTTACGTACCCGAGTTCCAGGCCGCACTGGCGTTTTTAGAACCCGGTGAGCGCAGTGATTTAATTCAAACGCAGTTTGGCTGGCACCTGATTGAATTAATTGACCGTCGCCAACTGGAAAGCGTCAATACCGATCAGTTGGAGCGGGCTAAGAACATCATCTTGCAACGCCAAGCCGATGAGGTCGCCGCCGCCTGGACCCGCCGCATTGTGAGCAACGCTTTTATTGAGCGTTTGTAAATGAGCGATCACAAAGCTCGCAAACGCTTTGGCCAGAACTTTCTGACCGACGAGGGCATCATCAATCAAATCGTTAGCGCCATTGCGCCCCGCAAGGACGATCATCTGGTTGAAATCGGCCCTGGCCTGGCCGCGCTTACCCAGCGGTTGACCCGTGCGGGCAAGTTAACCTTGATTGAGTTAGATCGCGATTTAGCATCGCGGCTGAGGATTGAGTTTGTTAACACCGAGCACGTTGAGCTGATCGAAGGGGATGCGCTCACTGTCGACTTGGACCCGTTATCGCAACCACTCAGACTCGTCGGGAACTTGCCCTACAACGTAGGCACACAGTTGGTGATTCGCTTTATGCAATGGGGCGGAGCCAAAGACATGACTTTCATGTTGCAAAAGGAAGTGGTCCAACGCCTGTGCGCGGAACCCGGTGATAAACATTATGGGCGTCTGGCCATTCTACGAGCCTGCTATGCCCAAGCCGACTATCTGTTTGACGTTCCACCGACCGCCTTTGATCCACCGCCGAAAGTGGACAGTGCCATAATTCGGTTAACCCCACTGCGCACACCCGTGGTTCAAATCAACGATCTGAGCCAGCTAGAAAAGGTCACGGCAGCGGCCTTTGGGCAGCGCCGAAAAACTCTCAGAAACAGTCTTTCAAGCCTAATCTCGGAGTCAGACCTAGAAGCCCTGGGCATCAATCCCAAACTAAGAGCTGAGAACCTGTCGCCACAGGAATTTGCCAACATTGCCAATGCACTAGAGCACAGTGATGGACCTGCGTTATCTGATTGAAGTTCGGGTGACCCCGAGTTACCAAGGCCAGCAAGAGGGCAAATTTGCTTTTGCCTACTCGGTCGAAATCGAAAATCAGGGCAGCTTTACGGCCCAATTATTAAATCGCCACTGGTTGATTACCGATGGCGATGGCAATACCGAAGAGGTTCAGGGACCAGGCG
>JAAXJV010000304.1:1745-3322 GCA_012269655.1 Pseudomonadales bacterium | reverse complement strand
CCTTTGGGGATCATGCGTGGGCAATATGAGATGCAAGCGGTCGATTGCCATGGTTTCATGGCTAGCATAGCTCCATTCACACTGGCCGTTCCAGGGAAGCTCAACTAGGTGGCGCGCTGGGCGATCGGCGACATTCAAGGTTGCTTCAGAACCTTCTCGGCGCTTCTTGATCAAATTAGCTATCGATCTGAACGAGACGAGCTGTGGATCGCCGGGGATCTTGTTAATCGCGGTGCGGGATCCGCCGCCACCGTCGACTGGATTCGTCGCCATCCCATCAAAGTAGTCCTGGGCAATCATGACCTACACGCTTTGGCGGTCCTGTTAGGGCAGGCCAAGCCCAAACGCAAAGACACCTTAGATGGGCTAATCAACCACCCGCACAAACCTGCTGTTATTGAGTGGCTACTCGCTCAACCATTGACCATCAATGCGGATTATTGGATGAGCCACGCTGGGCTTTATCCAAAATGGACCTTTGCCCAAGCCTCGGGACTGGCCAAAGAAGCTCAACAGTTTTATCGCCAGCAACCCGAAAGGTTTTTTTCGCAGATGTATGGCAACGAGCCCATCTGCTGGCAGGAATCACTTGAGGGCATCGACCGCCACCGTTTCGTGGTCAACGCCCTGACTCGAATGCGCTGGGTCGATGAAGCCGGCAATCTCGATATGTCGCACAAGGGGCCGCTTAACCAAGCACCAGCAGGCTTACAACCCTGGTTCAAGTTGGGCGATAGGTCGAAATCCATTTTGTTCGGGCATTGGGCCGCCTTAAATACGCCGATTCCAGCACCCGGAGTCTTGGCACTGGACAGCGGCTGCGTCTGGGGCCAACACCTGAGCGCATTCAATTTAGACACTCAACAGTGGGCTCAACAGCCTGCTGATCCCAAGGATCTAATTTATGTTTAAACATCTCTCCATTGCCGACTTTGATCATCAAGGCCAGACGGTACTCGATATCCGAGATCCACAAAGCTTTACCGCAGGTCACATACCTGGCGCCCAACCACTCGACAACAGTAACGTTCAAGCGGTCATGGCTTCACTGGATAAAACCCAACCGGTGGTCGTGGTCTGCTATCACGGCAATTCAAGCCAAAGTGCCGCCGGCTTCTTAGCCGAGCAAGGATTCAGTGATGTTTATTCGTTGGATGGCGGCTTTGAAGGCTGGCGCCTGGCCCACCCAGACCAGGTAGTGGCCGGCTAAGCTACAGCGGGCAATGCCGCAACAGCGCCAACAGATCTGGCCGCATATCACGCCCCAGGTAGGCATGTCGCCACTCCGCTTCTTTTAGGTGCAGATAAAAATTCCTAACCGGCCAGCCACACAGTCGCTTGCCGGCCGCGATCAAGGTTTGATTGAACTGTTCGAGCGATAAAGGATGCGTTGGATCCGTCTCGATTCCATTGTTCGAGATGGGCAAACGCATCAGACGCTGCGTATCTAAATCGATCAGCCCCTCGTACCCCCAATCATGCTGGATCGGATCAAAGGGTTTCTGGCGATACAGCACCCTGAAGGCTTCGAGCGATTGATCCGCAGGCACCCATTCACAAATCAGCTGCTGCCCAAT
>JAAXJV010000304.1:0-1645 GCA_012269655.1 Pseudomonadales bacterium | reverse complement strand
AATGACCTGCACAAAGCGTTCGTGGGTCAGTCGAGTGCGTTGGCAGTATGGGTTTGCAAGTGCAGTATTCATGCGCTCCTCCTTGTAGACTGAGGGCAATATTGAGAGCGAAGGGGATCTCGCTTTGTCGAACCTAAGCACTTTGTTGTCAGATTTATCTGACGATCCTGTGATCCAAGGACTGGAGGTTTATCTGGTCGGCGGCGCCGTGCGTGACGCCTTGATCGGCCGAGTCGTCACTGATCGCGACTGGGTGGTGGTAGGTGCTGACGCGCAAGCGATGACGGCACGGGGCTTTGTGCCGGTTGGAGCAGATTTTCCCGTCTTTTTACATCCACACACCCAGGAAGAATTTGCCCTGGCCCGTACCGAACGTAAGACCGCATCTGGGCATCAGGGGTTTGAGTTTTATGCTGCGCAGGACGTGACGCTTGAGCAGGACTTGCAACGACGAGACTTTACCGTCAACGCCATCGCTGCCGATCCTCAAGGGCAAATCATTGACCCCTTTGAAGGACGCGCTGACATTGCGCGACAATGCCTAAGGCCTGTTGGCGAAGCGTTCAACGAGGACCCCTTACGCGTCTTCCGTGCGGCTCGCTTCATGGCTCAACTCGATTTTCCTGTCGATTCAGAGTTTCTGGATCGATTACCCAGCATGCTGCCCGAGTTAACTTCGCTTTCAGCTGAACGCCTGTGGCAAGAAACGCTTAAAGCCTTTTCTGGCCAGCCGGCTAGATATTTTGACGCCCTTAACGATTGGGGCGTCTTGCAGGCTCTCTCACTCGCCAATGTCGAAACCGTAACCGTAAGGGGCACTGAGAGCACATCCAAACTCGCCGACTGGATATTCCAAACGCCCACCCAGTCCAAAGCCTGGCTAGAGGCATGGCGCGCTCCGAAACGCTGGGTTCAACTGGCCAAAGACTGCGCGCAGTGGGAGTCTTCCGAAAGCGCTTTTGCCTTGCTGGATCAGATGGGAGCGTTGAAGCATACACCCAGGTCGGAGCTGTTTTTAGACACCCTCGCGGGTGCGGGCATTGACGCCACTCGAATCCGCGATGCATTGGAGCAGAGTCTAGAGATCAAGGCCCAGGACTTAGCCGCTCAGTATCAAGGCAAAGCCTTAGGGGAAGCACTCAAAGCGCACCGCGAAAAGGCCTATCAGCGGTCGATCAAGACGGACAATTGATCGGGCGCCCAAGCCTTAACGCCAGCTCTGTTTTGCTGACTCTGGTTCTGAGACATCTTAGATTTGCCCTGAATTTCGGAGGGCTCAATACAAAAGGCCACAATGCCCGCCAACATCCGCTCGATGTAATCCTCGGGCGCGTCATTAATCGACCATGGGTGTGGCTCGACTTGTTCAAAGTGATCGGTCAGCGCATTCAACACCGACAGTTTTTGGTCGTTGCTTTGCAGCCACTTGAGCTTGCCCCGCACGACCGCCGCTTGGTAGTTGTAGGTCGGCACCACACGGGGGTCTTGTTGCTTACTCGGATAAGCATTGGGTGAAATATATCCCGACACTCCGGTAAAACTGACCGAGACCTGCCCGAGTGAAAGGCCTGCCCAATCATGGCTAGCCAACAGGTGCCCAACCAGACCTCGCTCTGTCCAAATCAAGGGAACGGGATGACTGTCG
>JAAXJV010000075.1 GCA_012269655.1 Pseudomonadales bacterium | reverse complement strand
CTGTGGCCGTATCGGTCGGTGCTGCGCCGATCAACTGGATCGTTTCGATGGTCGTTATGTTCGGTTTGCTGTTCGCCGTTCAAGCGAAGCGCAATAGTGCCATGGCCCTGCCATTGGTATTCGCCTTCACCGGATGGATGGGTTGGTCATTAGGGCCAATGGTCGCATTTGTACTGGGCAGCGCAGGCGGCATGGGCATTCTGTTTAACGCGACGGCTGGTACAGCGATTACATTCTTTGCGCTGTCGGCCTATGCCATCACCAGCGGCCGTGACTTTACCTTCATGCGCGGCTTCCTCATGACAGGCTTGATCGTCTGTTTGCTAGCCATCGTCGCCGGTTTCTTCTTCCAGATTCCGGGCCTGCAACTGGCGATCAGCGGTGCTTTGATCTTGTTGGCGGCCGGTTTCATCCTGTTTGATACCTCGAACATTGTTCGTGGTGGCGAAACCAACTACGTCATGGCCACGGTTAGCCTGTACATCAACATTTACATGTTGTTCTCGAACTTGCTGGCCATCATGGGTGTCATGGGTAGCGACGATTAAGTCATCGCTCCTAACTAAGAGAGCCCGGCACGCGCCGGGCTTTTTTGTTTTTGGTAGACTGAACAGATGACCTTATTTGCAGCCGCCAGTCTTTTTCTAGCGACCTTCCTATTCGCGATTACGCCTGGACCTGGCACCCTTGCACTGATGAGTCGTGGCTTGGTCCAGGGCATGTGGCCGGCTTTTATCTTAGGGATTGGCCTGACGCTGGGTGACATGCTCTATTTATGGGCCGCTATGCTCTCGCTGGGCTTTATTGCCGATCAGGCCGAGGCCGCATTTCAGTGGGTCCGCTGGCTGGGTGGTGGCTACCTTATCGTGCTCGGAATCCAGACATTTAGAAGCGCTCCCCCTCAGCTAAAAGATGAACACAACCCGCTGCGCGGTTGGTGGAAGAGCCTGATCGCGGGCTGCGCCATCAGCTGTACCAACCCCAAGGTTATTTTGTTTTATTTGGGGTTCTTGCCGCTGTTTCTCGATTTAAAAACCCTATCCCTAGCTGACATGCTGAGCGTGACGGCCACCGTCTTGTCTGCGCTGCTTATTGCACTCTTTGCGATGAGTGTGGGAGCCCATCAACTTCGCCCTTTACTTACCAAAGGAAGCATTGGGCGCTGGATTAATCGCATCGCAGGCGGCCTAATGGCTAGCGTGGGCATCATGGTGGCTCGCTCATGAAAACGTCGTTATTAATCTTGGCCGGGCCGGACCAAGGACGCGCAGTGGCAATCGCTGATGCAATGGCCCGGCGCGGTGAGCTGTCTCGATTGTTCTTTATGAGCCGAGGCGTGGAACAACTCAATACCAACGCGCTGCCGGCCAAGGGCGATAATTTAGCCACCCAATGGAGCCGTCTGATCGAGGCCCATGATTTGGACGCCATCGCCTGTGTCACCAGTGCGCTAAACGCCGGCGTGCTGGATGAATCCCAGGCCCAAAAGTTCGAGCGTCACGCAACCTTAGCCCACGGCGCTGAGCTGGGTGGGCTTGGGCAATTGGTCGACATGCTCGAACAAGACAAGGTAGTGACGTTGAAATGATTGCACTGGTCTTGAGCGCAGCCCCTAGTGATCATGCCCGCACCCGCGCCGGCATCGATCTGGCCATGACGCTGGCCACCTTTGAAACGCCTTTTGCCCTGTACTTTCAGGGTCCGGCCTGTGCCTGTTTATCCAGCGACAAAACTGGACAATGGGCACGTAAACGCTTGGCTGCATTGCCACTGTATGGTCTGCAAACTTGGTACGCCGATCAGATGATGGATCAGCCATTAGAAGGCACCGAAGTCATCACTCCAGAAACCATGCAAGCACAACTCAGACAGTGCGATCAAGTGATCCGACTATGAGCACCTTGCACTTGATTATGACGCCCGCTGGGTTAGCTCAGGCCACCCACAGTATCCAAGCAGAAGACAACATCATCCTGTTTGATCAGGAGCCTTGTACCCTTAATTGCGCGCAGGTCTGGACCAGCCACCTGACTCAGCCTGAATTGGAGTCCGACTCTGACACCGATTTAAACGCCGACCAAGTCGCTGAAAAAATTGCGCAGGCATACCGGATCGAGACATGGTAGAGACCGATCCCGAGGGCTACCTAGTCAATCGAGAGGATTGGACGCCTGAATTGGCTGTGCAACTCGCTCAGCAGGAAAACATCACCCTGACTGACGCACATTGGGAACTCGTTCCACTGGTGCAGTCGTTCTTTGACACCTTTGAACACAGCCCAGCAAACCGACCCTTGGCCAACTGGGTTAAACAACATCTGGGACCAGAAAAGGCGAAAACGCTTTATCTGCGCGGACTTTTCCCGGAGTCACCGCCGAAACAGTTGGCCAAAATTGCCGGACTGCCCCGGCCTGATCACTGCTTGTAAAGCACCAAACCTAAATGCGAATGCGCAGTGAGCTCGGCTCGCACTAGATCAACGCGGGCCGCATCCACTTCCCAAACCACTCGAATACGCTCGCCATAAACCGACTCGACTTGCTCGGCGTTAAGTTCTCGACGTAAAGATTCCACCCAACCTGCTTGGTCATAGGGAAATTCGAGATCAATGCGATCCCGGGGCTCAACGCGAATCAGCTCGGACTGTTCGATGACGTCTCGCACAGCCTGGCCATAGGCCCGCACCAAGCCACCGGTACCTAATTTGACCCCGCCAAAATAACGACTGACCACCACCAGAGTCTGCCCTAGTCCTAAGCCCTGCAACATGGCTAGCATCGGTTTACCGGCGGTGCCTTTTGGCTCGCCATCATCGCTTGAGTCGCGGTCGGTCGAGTCCGGATCGCCGATGTACGCCCAGCAATGATGGCCCGCTTTGGGTTGCGCTTGACGGATGGTCTGGATCTGCGCCCGGGGATCCGAGGTGAGCGGCATTAAATCCGCCACAAATCGGCTGCGTTTAACCTCTATTTCACTCTG
>JAAXJV010000044.1:1202-2991 GCA_012269655.1 Pseudomonadales bacterium | reverse complement strand
CGGTCATGGGCAGCAGATCTAGAAAACTGCCGTCACTCTCATCGGCTTCGGCCACCAACAAATGGCTCTGACCCAGGCGCGCGTTGGTTCCTGCCGCATTGAGTCGTCCGCCAATCACAAAGGTCGGGTCCAGCTCGGCGGCATTCAAAATCGAGGCCAGCAAACTGGTCGTGGTGGTTTTGCCGTGCGTCCCGGCGACAGCGATGCCATGACGAAAGCGCATCAGCTCCGCCAACATGACGGCTCGACGAACCACCGGAATCCGGCGAGCCCGAGCCGCTTTGACCTCAGGGTTTTCTTCGTTGACCGCGCTGGAGACCACGACCACGTCGGCACTGCCCAAGTTTTCACCGTCGTGACCCAGCTCAACCCGGGCGCCCAGCGAAACTAATCGTTGGGTCGTTGCGGAATCGGCCAAGTCACTGCCACTGATGCGATAGCCCAGGTTCAATAGAACCTCCGCGATACCGGACATGCCACTGCCACCGATTCCGATGAAATGGATACTTTGAATTCGGCGCATGGGGTTATGGGTCATCGTGCTGTGCTCTCGCATAAGTCAGCCAAACGGATGGTGGCGTCTCGAATGGCCAGGTCATATCCGCGTTGGGCTGCGTCCTTGATTAAATCGGGCTGGTCGAGCCAATTGCTCAACCGCTTCGCCAGTTGGGCAGCCAATTGAGGCTGCGGCAAGATCTCTGCCGCCCCGGCCCGTTCCAACCAGCGTCCGTTGTGAGTTTGGTGATCGTCCACCGCGATTGGCAGTGGAACCAAAATGGCTGGCAAACCGGCGGCGGCCAGTTCACTGACGGTCAATGCACCGGCCCGGGCAATCACCAAATCCGCCTGAGAATAGGACTCGGCCATATCATCAATAAATTCGACGACCCGAGCGGAAACGTCTGCCTGCTGATAGGCCAGACGAGTCGCCTCTGCCTTTCCTCGGCCGGCCTGGTGCACGATGGCTAAAGGCGCCGATAACTGAGCCAGCGCTGCGGGTACTTGCTCGTTTAGGGCCTGCGCGCCCTGAGATCCGCCAAATACCAATAACCGAAGCGGCTGGGCGTGGGCCACACCCCGTTCGGCAGGCGCCGCCATCGCCAAAATTTCGGGGCGAACAGGGTTG
Organism: Pseudomonadales bacterium; assembly: GCA_012269655.1. GTDB lineage: Bacteria > Pseudomonadota > Gammaproteobacteria > Pseudomonadales > Litorivicinaceae > Litorivicinus. The sequence continues at coordinate 1,865 of JAAXJV010000044.1, read as the reverse complement.
CCCGTGGTTTGAGCCCCCTCGAAGGTATTCGGAAAGGCCTGAGCCACGGCCTGAGCAAGTTTGGCGAGGATCTTATTGGTCATGCCCGCTACCGCATTTTGCTCATGCAACACCAAGGGCACCCCCATCAATCGAGCCGCCAATCCACCGGGGCCTGCGGTGTAACCACCCAAGCTGACAACCAAATCCGGCCGCTGAGCTCGCAATACTCGCAGGGCCTTAATCAGAGCCTTGACCAGGGCCAGCATGCCCATGAATTTTCCAACGACACCCTGCCCTCGCAGCGCCCGGGTACCGAGCACGGTCATGTCAAATCCGGCTTCAGGCACGGCCCAGGTTTCAATGCCCCGATGGCCTCCCAACCAGTGAATGCTCCAGCCACGGCTGACCAGTTCCTGCGCTAATGAAATTGCGGGGAACACATGTCCACCTGTGCCGCCGGCCATGATGATCGCGCGCTTAGCCATGCTCGACCTCCCAGCGAATCCGCTGCAACATCCCCAGCATCATGCCGCTGACAATCAAGGACGAGCCGCCATAACTCATAAAGGGTAGGGTCAAACCCGTGGTGGGGAGCAAACCTGTGTTCACCCCCATATTGACGGCGGCCTGAGCGGCGAATAACAAAGCAAAGGCATAGGCCACATAGGCGTTAAAGAACTG
>JAAXJV010000044.1:0-1102 GCA_012269655.1 Pseudomonadales bacterium | reverse complement strand
AGCGCGGCTACCGGCCAAAAACAGCACGCACAGCACCATGCCAAACATGATGACAAAGGCACCCAAATCCGGCTCAAGCAGAAGCAAACCGCCATAAAGACCGGTCACAATCAACGGCCTGAAAAAGCCCCAAAAAGTCTGGGTGGCTTCGGAACCAAAGCGCACCAAGAAGCCGGCGAGATAAAACGCCAAACACATCTTGGCCACTTCAGACGCCTGCAACTGGATGACAACCAGATTGATCCAGCGAGTTGAGCCGTTGACAGTTTTACCCAAGCCAGGCACGAACACCGCCAACAACAACAGCACACCCAACACCAAGAACTTTTGGCTGTGTTTGAAAAACCAACTGGGTGGAAAGAGCGCCGCAAAAACACCAGCCCCAGCCGCCATAAACCAATAAATTCCATGGCGAATTTGATAATGCCAAGGCGAGCCTTGCTTGACCTCAGCGTACTCAATGCTGGCCGAGCCCACCATCACCAAGCCTAATAAAGAAAGGGCGACACAACCCCAGAACAACATGGGATCGGGCATCTGGGGCAGATTGACCGCCTGGCGCGCCACGCGACTCATGCAGAGCGCTCCTGCACCAAGGACTCAAAATACTCGCCACGGGCAGTAAAACTTGCGAATTGATCAAAGGATGCACAGGCCGGCGACAGCACAATGGCATCGCCCTCGGTGGCAGATTCTTGCGCTACTGCCAAAGCCTGATCCAAAGTCTCTACGACCTGATCGCCCTGACAGCGCTCAATAATTTTCTGGCCATCTCGACCAAAGCCAATCAGCCTGGCCCTGGGATCTTGGGCGGCGGCAGCCAGACGTTCGAAATCACTGCCTTTGCCATCACCGCCGACCAGCATCCACACCTGACCCGGCACCGACGCCAACATGCCTTGAAGCGCGGCCACACTGGCACCTTCATTGGTCCCTTTGGAGTCGTTGACATAGATAACGCCATCCATTTCGCCACACTTTCGCATCCGGTGAGGCAAAGATTCATAACGACGCAGGCCATCCAACGCATCGTTCAGCGGAACATCCAGCGCATGCACTAGAGCGATGGCCGCCATCGCGTTGGCAATGTTGTGCTGTCCGA
>JAAXJV010000239.1:770-2996 GCA_012269655.1 Pseudomonadales bacterium | reverse complement strand
TCCGAAATCCGGCCAAAGACCTCGTCCCAGAATTCACCGGTCGGGCGATTTGGCATGCTGGCGGCTTGAGTCAGCAGAACACGATCACTGGCGTGGACCGCGACCTCGCGAATGATCCAGGTATCACGCCTGACCACCAACAAATAACTGGCTTCCTCACCAATTTCTAGGAAGCCCACCGGACGAAGGAAGGGGTCCTTGCCCTGTTGAGCCGCCCAGAAATTGGCAACCGCCAGAATTTCGACGTCGACCACGACCGGGTTAAGGCCCGCTTCGCGAACCATCTTCACGTGCTGGTCGGCGGCCTTAGCATCCACCCAAGCCAGTTGCGCCGTGAATTCGTCGAGCTTTTTGTTGTTATCGATCACCTGATGACTCAGTCGCATGCCCTGGGGAAGCTCAAGCGTTTCGTCTAGATCCCGATAAAAGTCCTCAATGCCCTCTTCTTTGGCCTCTGCAAGCTCCTTGGGGGTCACATATTCAGCAGAAACACCGTGGACACTGAGCATTGACGTCGGCAGGCAGACCGCCACGTCATTTTTTACACCCCGGGCGGGGCGCGTTAGGGGAAGCAATTGCTTGACCATGGGGGCCAACCCGCCGCGTTCCGTGGGGTCGGAATAGTTCAGCGGGGCAGTCTCGAAGACCTTGAATTTCAATTGCTTTTTCGTGAACTGGGGATGAGCAAGGGTCAAGCCATCAGGGCGCGCGGACAGGCCAATGCAGGGCTTTAATCCCGCACCGAACGCGCTTCCTGTTTGCCTTAGGCTAGATGCCAGTGACCCCAAAACGAAGACTCCCCATTTATCTTCATTTCCAGAGCATACCTAAAAATTCAAGGGTGTCCAGTTTTGGGATACCCCATTTGCTAGAGTTGATTCAACGGATCGTCGTCGTAATCATCGATACTGTCGGAAAGACCAGCGCTTTGGTCCGGAATGGGGTTAATGGGCGCGGCATCGGTTTCTGGTAACACATCTTCGGCAGATGGCTCGAGATCCGGTAACGCATCTAACTCATCCAAATCTGCACTTTCGGCACCCGACTCCAAACCTTCGTCATCAAGCGACAGGTCTAAATCGTCCAGATCACCGAAATCGTCCAGCTCGCCTGTGCTCTCCAGCGAATCCGCAGGATCGTCCAAACTGTCCAGCCCACCCAAATCATCCAGCTCCAAATCGGCACTGCCAATATCGACTGGCGCCTCAGCGGTGGCCGTTTGCTCGACCTGCTCGTACGTGAACAGCCCATCAAGGCAACTCACCACCATGACGCGCTTGACTGCTTCGCTGACATTTTCCAACACCAGTCGGGCGCCTTGGGCCTCGGCCTGTTGATTGGTTTCAATGAGGGCACTCAGGCCAGACGAGTCGATGTAGCTGACTTCAGAAAGATTGACGCGCAGCTCGTCCGCCCCCTGCAAGGCACTCAGCAGACGGCCACGGACCTCGTCATGACGGTCCATGTCTACCACGCCATCAAATGCGACTCGAATCATGCTGTCTCCTTGGGTAAAGCAAAGCCGAGCGTGGTAATCGTACTGCGCTCGGTGGGTTGATAGTCAAATTCTACGGTGAGGCGATCAATCAAGGCCAGCCCTCGTCCGCCCGCGGTTTGATTCTGCTCAAGCGGAACAATGCTGGGTTTCCAGTCCAGCCGGACCGGGCCACGATCCTCAAAGCGCATTTTGAGCACCTCGGATTGCTCTAGCATCACGAGGACTGGCCCACCGGCTTTCCCTGCATAAGCATGACGAACAATATTTTGAACACACTCAGCCACCGCCAGTTGGATGTCGTTGCGCTCGTCTGAGGAATACGGCAATTCGCCGAGTGCCGCCATGATCATCCTGACCAAACGTCTAGCAACACCCGCCCCGGTCACGACTTTTATTTGAGCCAATAGCATTCGTGGTACACACTGTAGAGAGTTGTCCCGATTAAAGCACAAGGATTACCAGAGTGCGCGTCATCAAAGATAAAACCGATAATCACCTGCGCCTGTTGGCGGATTTGTTTCGCGAGTTCACCAAAACACCGAACCTGAACCAATCGCTGAACCGAGCCCTGGCGGACATCGTTGAGTCCGTTGGCGCAGAAGCAGGTTCGATGTTTTTAATCGACGCGGACAAGAACAAGCTGGTTTGCATGGCCGCCTTTGGCCCGGTTGATGTAACCGGTATGGAGCTGGACATTGATCAGGGCGTTGTTGGCGGCGTCGTAACTT
>JAAXJV010000239.1:241-760 GCA_012269655.1 Pseudomonadales bacterium | reverse complement strand
TCGTGACTTCACGCAGCCCGGTACTGGTCGATTCAACCGATGAGAACGAGCAGTTCACTGGACACGTGGATGCCGTGACCGGCTTTACCACTCGCGCCATGATTACCGCGCCGTTGCTCGCTGGTGACGATTGCCTGGGTGCCATTCAGCTGATCAACCCAGTTCCGGATGACCGCAAGTTTACTCAGGCGGATCTGGAAGCCCTCAGAATTCTATCCGGTGCAGCAGGCCTGGCCCTGATGAATGCGCGTCTGGCCAAAGACATGGCCGAGCAAGACCGACTCAAGCGCGAGGCACAAATGGCGCGTGACGTGCAGGAATCCTTGACCGCACGGAACTTTGACCCAACCGACCGACTGGTCGCGGTAAACCTGCCTGCTCGCGAGGTCAGTGGCGACTTTTACTGCGTCATGCCCATGCCCGACGGCAGTCAATATTTCTGCTTGGCAGATGTCAGCGGCAAGGGCGCCCATGCCGGCCTCTTGATGGCCCGAACCGCCCCACTTTTCCTCATGCTGG
>JAAXJV010000239.1:0-231 GCA_012269655.1 Pseudomonadales bacterium | reverse complement strand
CCGCAGGGCATGAGCCCGTCTTACACTACATTGGGCCCGGCAAGCACCAGACTTACCCATCAAAGCGCCCACCGTTGGGCATCTCGCGCTGGGTCAGCCCGCCGGAGCTGACGCAACTGACGATCGCCGAAGGCGGCCTGTACGTTTACACCGACGGCGTGACGGACGGACTGCCCCGCTCAGGACAGCCGCTAGAGCTAGAGGGCATTATCAGTACGCTGGACGAAATCG
>JAAXJV010000236.1 GCA_012269655.1 Pseudomonadales bacterium | reverse complement strand
ACGTCAGCAGCCAAACGTGCTGCAGTGAGCTTCTGAACCGCTTCCTGTGTGGGAACCAATACTTTACCGCCCATGTGACCACACTTCTTAACCGCTGCTAGCTGGTCTTCGAAGTGAACGCCGGCTGCGCCGTTGGTGATCATGTTCTTCATCAGCTCATAGGCGTTCAATACGCCACCGAAACCGGCTTCTGCATCTGCAACGATCGGCAGGAAGAAGTCTTTTGCTTCGTCTTCAGCGATCTTACCGTCGCACAGGCCTTTCCACTGAATTTCGTCAGCGCGCTTGAAGGTGTTGTTGATGCGACGAACAACAGTGGGAACGGAGTCGTACGCATACAGTGACTGGTCGGGGTACATGGTTTCTGACGTGTTCGCGTCAGCAGCCACCTGCCAACCTGACAGATAGATTGCTTCGATGCCGGCTTTTGCTTGCTGCATTGCCTGACCGCCAGTCAGTGCGCCCATGCAGTTAACGTAACCTTTCTTAGATGAACCGTTGACCAGCTCCCACAATTTCGCTGCACCACGCTTGGCGTAGGTGTACTCGGGCTGGACGCTACCGCGTAGGCGTACTACGTCTTCGGCAGTGTAGTCACGACGGACACCTTTCCAGCGGGGGTTTTCAGCCCAGTCTTTTTCTAGTTCAGCGATTTGCTCTTGGCGTGTTTTGCTCATTTCGAGTCCCTCGAATTCGTGCGTTCATGCCGGTCTTCCGGCGCCTCAACCGTCCAATTAGGCCCTGATTTTTGTGGAGGTGTCAGGTGTCTAATGGAGCGTGCAGTGCACAATACAGCATTTTTATGACCAGTCAATTAATTACAGTCTTATTTGTGACCAATTAATTATTTTGGTCACTTACTTGGTCTCGTTTAAACTGTGATATGTCTAAATTTGGTTTAAATGATGTCTGAGCTGATTAACGTATTTATTACCGCTTTTGTTTTGGCGGCCGGGCTAATCATGGCCATCGGCGCACAGAATGCTCATGTCCTTCGTCAAGGAATTGCAGGTCACTATGTGGGTATTACGGTGATTTTTTGTGCGTTTTTCGATACGGTTTTAATGACCTCGGGTGTATTTGGGTTCGGTTGGTTACTGACTCAGGTCCCGATGCTTGAAGATGTCGCGCGGTTGGGTGGTGCCGTATTTTTACTCTGGTATGGCAGTCGGTGCGTGCGCAGTGCAATGGCGCCGCTGTCGTCGGTCAGTGTCGAATCTCGCGTCGCCACGACTTTGCCTACGGCGATAGCAACCGTGTCGGCTTTCACCTTGTTAAACCCCCATGTGTATTTGGATACGGTGGTGCTGATTGGGAGCATCGGCGGACAATACGAAGGAACGGCAAGAACGGTTTTTGCGGTGGGTGCATTTACCGCCAGTTGGGTCTGGTTCATAGCATTGGGTTACGGTGCGCGCTTGGTTCGTCCCTATTTCGAGAATCCTAGGGCGTGGCAGGTACTGGACGGTTTCATTGCGCTGGTGATGTTCGCGATTGCATTTAGTTTGTTATGGGAGCAATTCCGATGAGTCGTAAACTTTGGCTGCCTTATGCCCAGATGGATACAGCCCCCGAACTTATCCGGGTCACGAACGCTCAGGGCGTCTATCTGCATCTAGATGATGGCCGGAAACTGATTGATGGCATCAGCAGTTGGTGGAGTGTGATCCACGGCTATTCCCACCCTAAGATCAATGCGGCGGCTAAGGATCAAATCGATCGATTCAGTCACATGATGTTGTGCGGATTGGGCAATGACCCGGCGGAGTTGTTGGCTGAACGCTTGGTCGAGATGACGCCGGATCCCCTGCAGCATGTGTTTTTTAGTGATTCAGGCAGTGTCGGTGTCGAAGTGGCCATGAAGATGGCGATTCAATATTGGGGCAACAAAGGCACGCCTAAATCACGTTTCTTGGCATTTAGAAATGCCTACCACGGGGATACCACGGCATGCATGAGCGTGGCCGACCCATCAGAAGGGATGCACTCCACTTTCAGAGGTCTGGCACCGGAACAATTGTTTGCCCCGATGCCGAATGACTGTGGATCCTGTGGTGGCGGTTGCGATCATTTGGTTCAGGTGGAATCCATGCTGGCCGCGCAGGCATCGGAATTGGCTGCGGTGATCATTGAGCCTTTGATTCAATGCGCGGGCGGCTTCAGGCGCAATTCCCCGGAATTTCTAAAGTCCCTTCGTCGTCTGTGCGACCAGTATGGTGTGTTGCTCATTTTTGATGAGGTGGCCACCGGATTTGGTCGCACAGGAACCATGTTTGCACTGGATCAAGCGCAAGTTTGCCCCGATTTGTTGGTGCTGGGTAAAGGCTTGACCTGCGGATACTCGGCGCATGCCGCCACGCTCGCCAGCCGCCAAATTTATGCGGGATTCAATCCTTCAACCGCTTCGCCAGCTTTTATGCACGGGCCGACTTTCATGGGCAATGCGCTGGCCTGCCGTATTGCATTGGCGGGTCTAGATTTATTTGTCGAGGAAAATCGCTTGGCGTCGGTGGCCTGTACCGAGAACCAATTGGAACGTGGCTTGTCCAACCTTAGTGTTGAAGGAGTTGTCGATACTCGAGTACTGGGTGCCATTGGTGTGATCGAGGTCGATGATCCGAAGCGGTTAGTAGGAGCGCAGGCTTTTGCCATGGAGCGAGGGGTTTGGATTAGGCCCTTTGAGCGATACCTATACACAATGCCGCCGTATGTGATAACGACTCAAGAAATGGATCGGGTCATAGAAACCATGAGGGCGTGGTGTGAAAGCGATGCTTTTCAGTCTGGGGTTGGCACTTAGCAGTTCAGTCTCGGCAATGACGGTGGCCGATGTCACCTTTGCAGATCGATTAGACATTAATGACCAGCAACTTTATCTCGATGGAGCTGGATTGTTACGCTGGAAGGGTATTTTCAAAGTCTACGCAGCCGGTTTTTACCGCGAGACGCCTGATCTTGGATTCGATCTGAATACCGACGAGTCTCAGGTCCTTGAAATCGAGTACTTACG
>JAAXJV010000036.1:5734-12445 GCA_012269655.1 Pseudomonadales bacterium | reverse complement strand
CGGTTGTCGGCGCCGCTGCTGTTGGCCTGCCTAGCGGGTTTGTACAGTGAACGGGCCGGCGTATTCGATATTGGCCTTGAAGGCAAAATGCTGGCGGCGGCCTTTGCGGCGGCGGCTGGCGCTGCGGTTTGGGGTAGTGCCTGGCTGGGGCTGGCCGCGGGCATTGTGACGTCCATCCTGCTGGCGCTGGTGCACGGGTTTGCCTGCATTACTCATCGGGGCAATCAGATTGTGTCCGGGGTGGCCATTAACTTCATCGCACTTGGCATGACGGCCTTGCTGGGCCAGGCTTGGTTCAATCGAGGCGGCCGAACACCGCCGTTATCGAGCGACTCGCGGTTTGGTGATTTGCAGTTTCCGGGTGCGCAATGGCTGGCCGATGTACCGATCATCGGTGGCCTCTACTCGGAACTACTTAGTGGGCATAACGGGCTAGTATATGTCGCATTTCTGGCGGTTCCATTGACCGCATGGATCCTGATGCAGACTCGCTTTGGCCTTAGGCTGCGGGCCACAGGCGAAAATCCGGCCGCTGTCGATACCGCCGGTATTTCCGTGACACGGATTCGCTACCAGGCGGTGATCTGTTGCGGGCTCTTGTGTGGTTTGGCGGGGGCCTACTTGTCAATTGCCCAGACCGCTGGATTTGTTCAAAACATGACCGCAGGTAAAGGCTTTATCGCGCTGGCGGCCTTGGTCTTTGCCAAGTGGCGACCGGTTCAAGCGATGTTTGCCTGCCTGCTGTTTGGTTTTCTGGATGCGGTTGCGATTCGGATGCAGGGTGTTGAGCTGGCAGGTTTTGCGGTGCCTGTGACCTTTATTCAAGCTTTGCCCTATATCTTAACCGTGATTCTGTTGGCGGGCTTTGTTGGCCGTGCGGTACCGCCCAAAGCCGGCGGTGTGCCCTACGTGAAGGAGCGTTAAATGAGTGATTTGCGCGAGCACGCCATGAGCGCACGGGAGTGTGCTCACGCGCCTTATTCCAATTTCCACGTTGGGGTGGCCGTCAAAACCACCGAAGGGGAAGTGTTTCTAGGCGCAAACATGGAAAACGCCAGTTATCCCGAGGGTTGGTGTGCAGAAACATCGGCATTAGCACAGATGCAAATGGCTCGTCCCGGAGCGCGTTTGGCCGAGGTGTATGTTCTAGGGCAAGGCAAGGGTGTCTTGACGCCCTGCGGTGGCTGTCGACAGCGTTTGTCTGAATTCGGTGGCGCTGCAACGAAGGTCACGTGCGCCAATTTAAAGGGCGACGAGCAGCTGTTTACATTGGGTCAGCTGCTGCCCTCGGCGTTCGATCTGTAAGGTTAAGCCGGAATAACCCCAGCCATCAGTTGGCCCATTTCTGCGTCACTGGCATCGGGACGGGCTTCGCCCATGATCTGCCCGTCATACATAACCAGTACCCGATCTGCCAAAGCGCGAATTTCATCCAACTCGACAGACACCAGTAGGATGGCTTTGCCCCGGGCTCGTAACTCAAGCAGTCGAGTATGGATGGCTTCAATGGCGCCGATGTCGACGCCTCGGGTGGGTTGACCCACCATGAGCACATCAGGGTTTTGCTCAATTTCACGAGCAATCACCAGTTTCTGCTGATTACCTCCAGAGAAATTGGCGGTTTTTAGTTTGGGGTTGGGCGGTCGAACGTCATAGCGCTCCATTTGATCCGCAGTCAGCTCTACCAGCTTTGAGCGACGTATAAAGGCGCTCGATTCGCCCCGATGATGGTAGCCCAGAATAGTATTTTCATTGGCCTCAAAGGGTGTGACCAGGCCGGTCCGGTGACGATCTTCGGGTACGTGGCCCAGGCCTTTTTCTCGGCGTCGAGTGGGATTCGAGCGTTCCGCCAGATCAATGGTTTTGTCACCCAGGGTCAATTGGCCCGAGGAGGCGGTGTACATGCCACCAAGTATTTCCAGCAGTTCAGATTGGCCGTTACCGGAAACACCAGCGACGCCAAGGATTTCGCCTGCTTTCAGTTCGAACCCGACATCCTTGAGCCGCGCAACCCCGGAGTCGTCAATGTAGTTCAATCCTTGAACTGAAAGTTTGACCGCGCCGGGTTGGCATGCCGCTTTGTCCAAGCGAAAGCTGACATCTCGGCCGACCATCAGCTCGGCCAAGTGATCTGTGCTGGTATTGGCCGTGTCTAAGGTTTCGACCATGGTGCCCCGCCGCATGACCGAGACGCGGTCGGTGATGGCCATAATTTCACGCAGCTTGTGGGTGATCAGGATGACGGTTTTGCCCTGACTTTTTAATTTCTCAAGCACCCGAAAAAGCTGATCGGCTTCTTCTGGAGTCAGGACTCCGGTGGGCTCGTCTAAAATCAAGGTGTCTGCGTCCCGATACAACGCTTTTAAGATTTCAACACGCTGCTGAGATCCAATCGGGAGCTGGCCGACCGGAACGTTCAGATCAAAGTTCAGGCCGTATTCGCGTTGTAGTTCCATCAACTTTTGACGAGCATGCGTCAAACCGTGTTTTAAGGTTGCGCCACCTTCCATGCCTAGAACAATGTTCTCTAACGCATTGAGCGGCTCAACCAACATGAAATGTTGATGCACCATGCCGATGCCCAGATCGATCGCTTGCGCGCTGGTGCGGATGGTGACGTCTTGGTTATTAACCCGAATCTGCCCGCTGTCGGCCTCATAAAAACCATAGATGATCGACATCAGGGTGCTTTTGCCGGCACCGTTTTCGCCGACGATGCCATGAATGCTGCCCTGGCGAACGGACAGGTGAATGTCATGGTTGGCTTGAACAGGGCCGAAGGCCTTGCTAATTCCGATCAGTTCTAGGGCGATCATAGGGTCTCTCATACAAAAAATGCGCCAGCCCAGAGGACTGACGCATCTCAGGCTTAGGCTGAAATTACATGGGGCAAGCGTTGTCGCTCATGTAATCGTGCACCTGCAGGTTGCCGTTGATGATGTTGTTCTTGGCAGTCTCGACCGCGGCTTTCATGTCCGCGCTGATCAGGCCAGCGTTATTGTCGTCCAACGCCCAGTCAACACCGCCTTCGGCGACACCCAAGACGCTAAAGCCCGTGCTCCAGTTATCGTTCTTGTAGTCGTTAAAGGCGTTGTAAACCGCAACGTCAACGCGCTTGAGCATAGAAGTCAGGACTTTGCCGGGGTGTAGGCCGTTCTGGTTTGAATCCACGCCAATACCCAGGATGTCAGCATCCGCTGCCGCCTGCAGAACACCGAATCCGGTGCCGCCTGCTGCTTGGAATACCACGTCAGCACCGCGGTCGATCTGACTCTTGGTCAATTCGCCACCTTTTACTGGGTCGTTCCATGCCGCGCCAGTGTTGCCGGTCATGTTGCCGTATACCTCGGTCGCGCCTGCGGCCATCGCACCTTGCTTGTAGCCGCACTCAAAGCGACGGATCAGCGGAATGTCCATACCGCCTACAAAGCCAACTTTCTTGCTGTCTGATGCCATGCCAGCCAGCAAACCAACGAGGTAGCTGCCTTCGTGTTCTTTGAACAAAATTGAGCGGACGTTGGGCAGATCGACCACCATGTCTACGATGCCAAACTGCGTGTCAGGGAATTCAGCGGCGACTTTTTCGACGGCGGCGCCATGGCTAAAACCAATCGCAACCACGGGGTTGAATCCACGACGGGCGAAGTTACGCAGCGCCTGCTCGCGCTGGGCATCGTTTTGGATTTCGAAATCACGATAAGCCACGCCAGTTTCGTCTTTAAAGCGCTCGGCGCCCGTAAACGCGGCGAAGTTAAATGAACCGTCGTTCTTGCCACCTAGGTCATAAACGACGGCGGGTTTTAGGTCGGTAGCCATAGCTGAAACCGATAACGCAGCGCCAAGGGCCAGCGAAAGTGCTTTACGCAACATAGGGAAAACTCCTGTTTTTATTCTGGACTTAAATTACACCTGCCCAAGGCGAAATGACATCCCCTTAGGCAGGAATTTTTGTACGGATTAGTCGACCAAATCGGCGAGCATGTAGGCGGTTGCCGCCGACATTGTCCAGCCTAAGTGTCCGTGACCGGTGTTGTAATACACACCCGGTTGTTTGCCCTTCATCACTCTAGGCATCATGTCCGGCATCATTGGACGCAAACCGGCCCAAGGCACCACCTGATCGGTGTTGATTCCCGGGAAGAACTTTTCAGTCCATTCCACCAGGGGCTTGATCCGGTCGGCGCGGATATCTTTGTTGTAGCCGGCGAATTCTGCGGTTCCGGCAACACGATAACGATCTTTACCCAAACGACTGGTCACGATCTTTGCATCGTCATCATTCAAGCTGACCCAAGGAGCCGCGGCCTGTGATGCTTCATCTAGATTGACGGTGATGCTGTAACCTTTGACCGGATAAATGTTGATTCGGTCGCCTAATTTGGCAGCCAACGCTCGGCTACCCACACCAGAACAGACAACCACGGCATCGAAATGCACTTGGTCGCCGTCTTCAAAAGTCACGTAGATACCGTTGCGGTTAACCAGATCAACCACACTACGACCAAACAAGGTTTGCACACCACGCTTTTCACAAGCAGCGGCCAGACCGCGGCAATACTTGTGAATGTCACCGTTGAAATCACTTTCGGTAAAGAAGCCGCCGACGAAATCGCCATGAATAGTGGGCTCTAACTCTTTGATTTCAGCCGTCGTGATAGCGCGTCGCTCTAAACCACCTTTTCGGAGTAGCTCGTTGACCTTTAACCCATGCTCGTAGCCTTTTTGCGTGCCACAAATGTGCATCATGCCTTTGTTAACGCGATCAAATTCAACGCCCCCTTCCTCGGCCATTCGAGTGAGATGCTCGCGCGCGGCAATGGCCAGTTGGGTGGTGTGAATGGTGTTCGCTTTATAGTGACGCATGGCGTACAGAAATTCAGCGAACCAACTGTACTTGTGCCAGCTGGGCGTCAGGCTGAGTTTGAGTGGCGCATCCTTTTTGAACAGCCACTTCATGCCTTTCAGGATGGTGCTCGGGTGATGCCAGGTTTCTGCGTTGCACGCAGACAGTTGCCCACCATTGGCATAACTCGTGTCCATGCCGGCATATCGTTCGCGATCGATAAGGGTGACTTCGTGGCCTTTGTCGGTCAGTGCATAGGCCGTGGTGGTGCCGCTGATTCCAGCGCCTAGGACAGCAATTTTCATTTGCTTACTCCGTGATTACACGCGCACATGTGATGTGCACTTGCCCCCTCTGTCACGGTACCTGAGAGTGTTGCCCATATCAGATTGGCTGATAATGGATCTGCTCCTTCGGTGGGCGCTATTCGCCGCTCTCCAGATGTTAAGTAGGCAACGCGGTCCATTGGCCTGAGAGATTCCGGGGTCGTTGCTCCTTCGGCGCGTTATTTAAAACGCTCTCCCGCATTGCGAACTCTATTTTGGTCTTTGCGACCAATTTTGTCTAGCGATATCCCTCGGCCTGCAGATTAAACAGGTGGGCATAGCGCCCATTTTCAGCGACCAAGCTCGTGTGATCGCCTCGCTCAAGTATTTGTCCGTGCTCCATCACGACAATGTGGTCAGCATATCGAACCGTAGAGAATCGATGGCTGATCAAAATGGCCATTTTGTCTCGAGCGTAGGATTGGAATTGGGCAAAGATATCCGCCTCGGCTTGGGCATCCATGGCAGCGGTCGGCTCGTCCAGGACCAACAAGTCTGCTCCCTCGCGCATAAAGGCGCGGCTGAGTGCCACTTTCTGCCACTGACCACCCGATAGCTCCTGCCCGTCTTGGAACCACCGGCCTAATTGGGTTTGATAGCCTTGTGGCATATCTTTGATAAAGGGTGCCGCCTGACCTTTTTCAGCGCTTTTATGCCAGCGCTCTTGATCGTTGAAGTGTTCAACGTCCCCAGCACCAATGTTTTCGCCGACCTGTAACTGGTAGCGGACAAAGTCCTGGAAAATTACACCAACGCGCTTGCGCAGTGCTTCCACCGACCATTCTTGAAGATTTGTCCCGTCCAGCAAAATTTGCCCCTGGGTCGGCTTATACAGACGAGTCATCAATTTAATCAGAGTGGTTTTTCCTGAGCCGTTCTCGCCGACCAATGCTAGTGACTGGCCAGGGCTTAAATGCAAATTGATATCGGTTAAAGCCGGCTTGTTGGCGCCTGGATAGGCAAATGACACGTCGATAAAGCGAATACCGTCGCCGGGCTTGTCCCCCTCGGTACGATGGCCAGGTTCAAGCAGGGTGTCCTGTTCTAAATACTCATAAAGATTCGATAGGTATAAATTGTCTTCGTACATGCCGGAAATGGCGGTGAGCATGGCGGCCACAGCTGCCTGGCCCTGTTTGAAGACCAACAAATACATGGTCATGTCGCCCAAAGTCAGCCGGCCTGAAACGGTGTCAAAGACGACCCAGGCATAGGCACCATAAAAGCCAGCCGATCCAATCACGCCTAACAGCCAGCCCCAGCTTTCGCGGCGAATGGTCAGTGCGCGCGTTTCGGCAAAGATCTTGTGGAAAATGGATTTGTAGCGCCCTAAAAAGGTGTCGCCCAAGTCAAACAATTGAACTTCTTTGATGCTGTCTTCCCGGGCCAGTACCGTTTCTAGGTACATCTGCATTCGCCGATCCTGCGAGCGCCAGCGAAATAGTTGATAGGCATCATTGGAAAACTTTGCCTCGGCCACGAAGCCTGGGAGGGCGGCTACAACGAGAATGATCGGTGCCCAGGGGCTGAACTGCACCAGCA
>JAAXJV010000036.1:0-5634 GCA_012269655.1 Pseudomonadales bacterium | reverse complement strand
GGGAGGGCGGCTACAACGAGAATGATCGGTGCCCAGGGGCTGAACTGCACCAGCAGGGCGGCGAAGCTGGCGATCGAAATAAAATTCTGGATAAGCCCAAAGGTCTTGGTGACCAAGGCCATCGGGCGTTGACTGGCCTCGCGGCGAGCGCGCGTCAGCTTATCGTAAAACTCACTGTCTTCGAATTGCGCCAGCGATAGTGTCTGTGCCTTGTCCAAAATCATTTCGTTGACCCGCTGGCCTAAACGGGCCCGCAGCAGGGATTGAGCGGCCGCAATTCCTCGTTGAGCCGCGGCCAGCGCCACTACCAGACCGGCTTCCCAAGCCACATAGATGTATACCTGAGTTAAGCCAAGCGAGGCGTCCTCCATGGCGATCACGACGGCATCAACAATCAATTTCCCAACATAGGCAATTGCTGCGGGCATGGCGCCTGCAATTAGCGTTAGAATCGCCATCCAGCATGCCAAGGGTCTGGATGTTTGCCACACCAATTCGATGGCACGGCGGGAATATTGGAAAACACCAATAAATGATTGAGCGGACACCTCGGCTCCTAACCTAAAGAGAAAATCATGCAATTACCGACCCAGCCAGTCAGCCGGACGGAGTTCATCGTACTCAATGCGTGCCTAATTTCCATGGTCGCGATGTGCATAGATGCGGTTTTGCCAGCCTTGGGTGTGATTGCGCTGGATTTCGAACTGGCAGAGCCGAATCAGCGCCAGTGGGTCATCGCGGTCATGTTTGTAGGCATGACCTTGGGTCAATACTTTTATGGCCCCCTTGCCGATCGATTCGGGCGCCGGCGTACCTTGTTTGGTGGAATGCTGTTGTTTCTGGTGGGCTCGCTGACGTGCTTTTTCGCGGCCAGCTTCGAGCAGCTACTATGGGGGCGCTTGCTGCAGGGTATTGGCGTGGCTGGCCCCCGTATTGTCAGCACCGCCCTGATTCGAGATCGGTTTAAGGGTGTCGAAATGGCCAAGGTGTCCAGCCTGATCATGACCGTGTTTATCACGGTGCCAGTGTTGGCGCCCATGATTGGGCAGGTCGTGCTGTGGGTTGGCGACTGGCGGGGTCTATTCGCTGGTTTCTTTGTGTGGTGTGTCGGCATGGCCGCCTGGGTATGGCTACGCCAACCGGAAACGTTGCCAGAGGTTCGCGCGTTCAACCTTGTCGCGATTGCCTCAACCAGTTGGGAGGTGCTCAATAATAAGCCCACAATGTTGTACACGCTGGCGGTGGGCATCAGCTTCGGTGCGTTGTTGGGCTTTTTGATGGCGTCGCAGCAGATTTACCAAGAGTACTTTCAAGTAGGAGATTGGTTTGCTGTGTATTTCGCCGCCAGTGCGTTGGCGGTCGGTGCTGCATCGTTTTGTAATAGCGCCTTAGTCGAGCGTTTTGGAATGCGTCCCATGGTGCTGGGTGCATCCTTTTTTGGTGGAGTCTGGACGCTGTTGTTCGCTATCGTGAATGGATTCTTCCCGATTGGTTTAACTGGATTTGTAACCTTGTTGCTGCCGCTGTTTTTTTCCCTGGGGCTATGTTTCGGCAACTTAAACGCCTTGGCCATGGAGCCCATGGGGCGTCTGGCCGGTACAGCTTCGGCGATCATTGGAACCCTGAGCTCTTTGGTGTCTGTAATTTTGGGAAGCCTTACGGCTAATCTATACGACGGAAGTCTGGTCATTTGGATGATGGCTTTGGGCTTTCTGGTACTAGCGGCATCGTACGTGACGCGGCTGGCAGGGCGCTTTGAAGCGGTCGCTGAGGATTTACCCCGCTGATTTTTCTCAGTATCATTTCTCAACGATTTGGGGACAGTCTTTCGACGGAACGGAATTTTTAGTCCCACTTCGCCACTCACTTTTTTTAGAGGGCACTCTCATGTCAAAGGGGCATTCTTTACAAGACCCTTACCTGAACGTTCTGCGTAAGGAACGTGTTCCGGTATCCATCTTTCTCGTCAACGGAATCAAGCTGCAAGGACAAATTGAGTCCTTCGATCAGTTCGTAGTGCTGTTGAAAAACACCGTCAGCCAAATGGTTTACAAGCACGCGATTTCGACCGTGGTGCCAGCGCGTAACGTCAAAATGCCTGGACCGGGCGAAGAAGACGTCGTCGAAGAAAAGCCGGCACGTAAGTTCGGTGTTGACAGCCTGAAGGCGCGCGACGAAGAAGAAGGGTGAGTGTTCAACTGCCGGTGGTGGCGCTTAGCTAGTGTTTTTTGAGCGGGAATCCGGCGGTGAACGCATTATCGGGGTTCAGATCGTGGACCCTAGTCGCGACGCAGCCAGCGATAAGTCTGAGTTTAAAGAGCTGATCCTGTCGGCTGGAGGCGAGTTGATCGAGATCATCAGCCTGCGGCGGGACATGCCTCGCCCGTCTACTTATTTGGGTAAAGGCCAAGTGGATGAGCTGGCGCATCAGGTCAAAGCCGAAGAGGCCGAGTTGGTTATTTTTGACCGGGCACTCAGTCCGACCCAAGAAAAAAACCTAGAAGCCAACCTAAAAGCTCGGGTGCTGGATCGCACTGGACTCATCCTGGATATCTTCGCCAGCCGAGCCGCCACCCACGAAGGTAAGCTGCAGGTCGAGCTGGCACAGCTCGAGTTTGTCCGAACGCGTTTGATTCGAGGCTGGACGCACCTTGAGCGGCAAAAGGGCGGTATTGGTTTGCGAGGCCCGGGCGAAACGCAGTTGGAAACTGATCGCCGCCTGTTGAATGTGCGGGTCGACACGATCAAGCGGCGGCTTAAGAAGGTGCAGTCTTCTCGAGCCCAGGGTCGTAAATTGCGCGAGCGCTCTGAAACGCCCACCGTGGCGCTGGTCGGCTACACCAATGCGGGGAAAAGCACGCTATTCAATCAATTAACCCGGGGTGTGGTGTACGCGGCAGATCAGTTGTTCGCGACATTGGATCCAACATTGCGGCGCTTAGAATTAGTGGGTGGCAGTCATGCAGTGCTGGCCGACACCGTCGGGTTTATTCGAGATCTGCCGCACTCTTTGGTGCAGGCATTTCACGCAACCTTAGAAGAGGCTGCGCTTGCGGATCTGTTGCTGGTGGTTGAAGACTGTGCCGATCCGGAGCGCGAGGATCGCCGCGTTCATGTGCAAGCGGTGCTGGATGAAATCGGTGCCGGCGACATTCCCAAGTTGCGGGTTTACAACAAAGCGGATCAACGTGAGGGTGCCGAGATCGGTCGGATTGATTTAGGCCCTAACGGGAAACCCAATCGGGTTTGGATTTCGGCGCTGAATCACCAGGGCATGGAGTCGCTACTTAAAGCAGTAGCCGAGCGATTGGACTCGGGTCTAGTGCACCCGGTATTACGATTGCCGCCATCGCAAGCTAAGATCCGAGCGATATTGCACAACGCGGGTGGTGTGAAAACCGAGGCTTTTACCGAGGCCGGTGAGTCGGAGTTACAGCTCGAGCTGGGTAAAAAAGAGTGGCAGCGCCTGGCTGCCCGTCATGAATTAGAACAATGGGTGGTGTAGCGACACTTGGAAGTGGATCGCGCGTCTCCATAATCAGTACAAGTAGTCAATCAGTAGTCAGTTAGGAAACCAACATGGCGTGGAATGAACCTGGCGGGGACAACAAGGATCCCTGGGGTAATAAGAACAATGGCAACAACCAAGGTCCGCCGGATCTAGATGAGGTGGCCAAGAAAGTTCAAGAAAGCCTAAACAAGATATTTGGTGGCGGCAGTAAGGGCGGCAGCTCAGGCGGCCCGCAGGTGCCCAACGTTAAGTTTTCTTCTTCATTGATTGGATTGATCGTGATCGTTCTGTTGGGTGCCTGGTTTGCTTTGGGCCTCTACGAGGTCGACCAGCAAGAGCGCGCCGTCGTTTTGCGTCTGGGTGAATTCCATGAAACGAAAGGCCCAGGTTTGCGTTGGAACCCACGCCTGTTTGATGAAGTGAACAAGGTCAACGTGACTCGGGTTCGTACCCACACGACTCAAGGCCTGATGTTGACGGAAGATGAGAACATCGTTGATGTGAATCTTTCGGTCCAGTACGTCATCAGCGATCCGCAGCGTTTCCTGCTCGAAGTCCGAGATCCAGAAATCAGCTTGACCCACGCAACCGATTCGGCCCTGCGCCACGTCGTCGGTAGCGTTGAGCTGGGCCCCATCCTGTCTGAGGGTCGTGAAGCCCTTGGCGTCGATATTCGCGAGCGTTTGCAGAACTACCTGGACAGTTACCAATCCGGTTTGCAGGTGGTGCAGGTCAACTTGGAAAGCACTCAGCCGCCTCAACAAGTGCAGGAAGCCTTTGACGATGTGATCAAGGCGCGTGAGGACGAACAGCGGGTTAAAAACCAAGCGGAAACCTATGCTAATGGCATCGTGCCTGAGGCTCGAGGTCGAGCGCAGCGTGTCCTAGAAGAAGCCAACGCTTACAAAGAAGAAGTCATCGCCCGAGCCCAGGGTGAGGCGGATCGCTTCCGTGCAGTACTTGTGCAATACGAATTGGCTCCTGAAGTCACTCGACAGCGTCTGTACATCGAAGCGGTGGAAGAAGTCATGAGTAACTCTTCGAAGGTCTTGGTTGACGCCGAGAGCGGTAACAACATGATGATGTTGCCCCTGGATCGATTGCAGCAAGCCGGTGCGGGCGCCGCATTGGCAGGTCGTAGCAACACTGGAAGCGCGCGCGGTGACGATTTGTCCCAACGCGATATCCGCAGTCTGACCGACCAAGTAATTTCTGAAATTCGTGCCCGCCAGGGCAGCCCGCGAGGAGACCGCTAATGACTGCCTCTCGTCTCAATCTAATTGCCTTTGTTGCTGTCATTGCAATCGGCATCGTGTCTAACAGCCTGTACATCGTGAACGAGCGGGAACGTGCTGTTCTGTTGAAGTTTGGTGAGGTCGTTCGTACAGACGTTCAGCCCGGTCTGCACTTCAAATTGCCGATCGTGAACGACGTGAAGCGATTCGAAGCCCGTCTGATGACGCTGGACAGCCGTCCGCAGCGTTATCTGACGGCAGAAAAGAAAGGTCTGATCGTGGACAGCTACGTGAAGTGGCGTGTTGCGAATGTGGACCGCTACTACACCGCAACCGGTGGAGACGAGTTGGAAGCCAATCGGCTTCTGACTTCTCGAGTCGACAACGGCCTGCGTAACAAGTTTGGTGAACGTACTGTCTATGAAGTGGTCAGCGGTGAGCGTGACCAGTTGATGGCGGAAATTACCCGTGAACTCGACAACATCGCGAAAGACGAACTGGGCATCGAAATCGTCGACGTTCGTGTGAAAGCGGTCGACCTGCCGGGCGAAGTGTCTAACGCGGTTTACTCTCGTATGGCCTCAGAGCGAGAGCGTGAAGCCCGTGAACTGCGCTCACGTGGTCGAGAGTTGGCCGAGGGTATCGAAGCGGACGCGGATCGCCAAAAAACCATTATCGAGGCAGATGCGTATCGTCAGGCTCAGGCCATCCGTGGTGAGGGCGATGCGGAAGCGGCGCGAATTTATGCCGGCGCTTTCAACCTAGACCCTGAGTTCTATGCCTTCTATCGCTCAATGAACGCCTATCGCAGCTCATTTGCGAACAAGGATGATTTGTTGGTGATCGAGCCGGATTCAGATTTCTTCCGGTTCTTGAAAGACTCGACGC
>JAAXJV010000264.1 GCA_012269655.1 Pseudomonadales bacterium | reverse complement strand
AAGGCTGCAGTTCGAGTAGCCGATGCCATGAGTGATAATCCTCACAAAGTTATCCGTCTGAATTTGGACGCGATCGGGGGGTCGGCTTTGACCGACGAAAACATCGAGGTCCCGACGGGTCAGGCAAACGATCCTGATGCGATTCCGGTGACCTATGTGCCGGCACGCAATACTGTATTCCTGTCCATTGCCCTGGGTTACGCCGAAGTGATCGGGGCTAATCATCTATTTATCGGTGCCAATGCAGTCGATTACAGCGGCTACCCGGATTGTCGTCCCGAATTTATCGGAGCCTTTGAAGCGTTAGCGAATGTGGCCACGAAGGCCGGGGTTGAGGGAGCCGGTATTAAGATTCACGCCCCACTGATGCAGATGAGCAAGGCCGACATTGCGCGGGCGGGTACCGAGCTAGGCGTTGATTACAGTTTAACTATCACCTGCTATCAAGCGGACGATGAGGGGCGGGCTTGCGGCGCCTGTGAAGCCTGTCATTTACGCCGCGAGGGCTTTGAGCAGGCGAATCTTTCAGATCCCACAAATTATCAATAAAAAGTGGTTGTCAGGCCGAAAATATCCTGTATTATTCGCGCCGTCTTCAACTGACACGGGTCGTTAGCTCAGTTGGTAGAGCAGTTGGCTTTTAACCAATTGGTCGAAGGTTCGAATCCTTCACGACCCACCATCTTCCCCCGTTATCTTCTCTTTATCGCTAAACCCAGAGCTGCGAGGGTAGGGGGATTTCGTCGTCCTTCCTAGATCCGCTATATTCACAAAATAAGCGCAATCTGTTGTTGAATTACTACAGCGAACTTGACTATAGTTTCATCGCAATTACAAAAACTATAAAGGATGTAGCTACTATGTTTAGCCTCCCTAAGACGCTTGGCGTCGCAACGCTGTCAGCTTTGGCGCTGGCCACTTCTGCTGCTCACGCAGGTTCTCATTCAGACGTCTGTAATACCCCTTCAAGTATGGGTGATCTGGGCAACTTTGCCGGTGAAGTCATCACCATCGCAGGTTCTATGCAGGGTAAGGACCAAGAAAACCTAGAAGCGACTGCTAGCTGCTTCGAAAAAGCGACCGGTGCGGTCGTTAAGTACTCGGGTTCACGTGACTTCGCTGCATTGATCGTGGCGGACTTGCAGTCTAACAACGCGCCCAACATCGCGATTTTCCCTCAGCCCGGTTTGGCTGGCGACATGGCGAAAGAAGGCTACCTGTCTCCCCTGGGTAGTGACATGGCTGCTTGGATGGCTGAAAACTACGGTGCTGGCCAGTCTTGGGTTGATCTAGGTACCTACGCAGGTAAGGACGGCTCTAAAGATTTCTACGGTTTTGCGTTCAAGCAAGACTTGAAATCGTTGGTTTGGTACTCGCCTGAGCAGTTCGAAGACAACGGCTACGAAATCCCCACCACCATGGAAGAGTTGATTGCTCTGTCTGACCAGATGGTTGCTGATGGCAATACGCCTTGGTGTATCGGTGTTGAATCGGGTAACGCGACCGGTTGGACCGCGACTGACTGGATGGAAGACCTGATGTTGCGCACCACAACGCCTGAAAACTACGACCGTTGGGTTTCAAACGATTTGGCGTTTAACAGCCCCGAAGTTCTGAAAGCGATGGACATCTACGGCCAGTTCTCACGTAACGACGACTACGTTGCAGGTGGCGCGGCTTCAGTTGCAACAACCTTCTTCGGTGACTCGCCCAAGGGTCTGTTCACTTCGCCTGCGCAGTGCATGATGCACCGTCAAGCGTCATTCATTCCTGCGTTCTTCCCCAACAAGGGTGAAGAAGTGGCCAACGGTGAAGCAGACTTCTTCTACTTCCCTCCGTTTGCGGACTCAGGTTTGGGTAACCCTGTCTTAGGTGCGGGTACGCTGTACACCATCACCAAGGATTCAGACGCCACTCGTGCATTCTTCCAGTACTTGACTGAAGCAAAAGCACACGAAGTCTGGATGTCACAGGGTGCATTCTTAACTGCACACAAAGGCGCGGACTTGTCTGCCTACGCTTCTGACGCACAGCGTAAGCAAGGTCAGATTCTGGTCAACGCGACTACCTTCCGCTTCGACGCATCTGACCTGATGCCTGGTGCGATCGGTGCAGGCGCTTTCTGGAGTGAAATGACTGCGTTTGCTAACGGTCAGGACGCTCAAACCACCGCTGACAACATTCAGGCAGCGTGGGACGCGATCAAGTAATTCGATCGTTATAGCGTAAAAGGAGTCACCGGTTTCGGTGGCTCCTTATTTATTTTTAAGGAAAGAGTTTTTTATGAAATCGGTACGCTCTTTGAGCGCTGGAAACGGCATAGCGCTGTTCCTGACGATTGTTTGCTTGCTGCCCATTGTGGCCATTTTGGCGTTGATTGTGACGTCGCCACTGGATTCGGCCATGGCAAACCTGGGCCTTTGGATGCGCGAGACCTTTGAATGGACCGCCACCGAATTTGATACCAATGCCCGGTTTGAAAAAATTGGTTTTGCCATCCGCATTGTCTTTATAGCGGTTGGATTATCGTTCTTATATTTCGGTGTCAGTAATTGGTTGAACCACGGACTGGCCCGTATGACAGCGCCTGGGTCGATCGGCCGTCAATCAGCCATCGTTGAGTCCATCCAGCCTTGGATTTTTGTCGGACCTGCACTGATGCTGCTGCTGTTGTTCTTGTTGGTGCCCGGTTTCTTGACGGTGAAACAATCCTTCCAAGAAGCCAGTGGGATTGCCTCTTTGCAAAACTACGCTTTCATCTGGGATCCCCAAGCGTTGGGTTACACTCAGTTCCGCTTCGCGATGCGCAACAGCTTGATGTGGCTGATTTTGGTACCCAGTGCTTGTATTGCCTTAGGCCTCTTGATTGCAGTGTTGGCGGATTCGGTTCGTTGGGGCGTCTTTGCGAAAACCTTGATCTTTGTTCCGCTGGCCATCTCGTTCGTGGGGGCAGCGGTTATTTGGCGAAACATCTTCGCCGGTGGCGGCATCGAAGGGCTCGAAACCATCAACGGAAC
>JAAXJV010000292.1 GCA_012269655.1 Pseudomonadales bacterium | reverse complement strand
TCTATAAGAGCTGGGCAGGCTTTTTTGCTCGCTCTGAATCCGAAAAGGCCGAGTTCGTCCAGGAAGGGCAGCGCGGCTTTTTCCCTTACTTGAGTGAGAACGCTAAGGGTTCAGTGCAAAAGGACCTCAAAGAGTTTTACCAGATTTATCCGGATGCTTCTGTTCCCGAAGATAAAGAGTTCGTGACTCGTCAGACCTATACAGAGCTAGCTCAGTTAGGCGGACAATTGCTAGGATGGCTGGAAGGTGAACTTCCCAGCGAGTTGAAGCAGTCGCTGTCGATGCCGCTGCCCAATATGGCCGCTGATTCACCCAAAACGATGTTCCGCATTTTGCATTACCCGCCGGTAGATAGTGAATACGCCCGCGCCGGTGCTATCCGAGCTGCGGCTCACGAGGACATCAATTTAATTACGCTGTTGTTAGCGGGCAGTGCACCGGGTTTGCAAGCGCAGGACACCCAAGGCAATTGGCACGATGTCAGTTGTGATCCGGGCATGATTGCCGTGAATGCTGGTGACATGTTGCAGATGGCCACCCAGGGGTATTTCCCTTCGAC
Organism: Pseudomonadales bacterium; assembly: GCA_012269655.1. Taxonomy (GTDB): domain Bacteria; phylum Pseudomonadota; class Gammaproteobacteria; order Pseudomonadales; family Litorivicinaceae; genus Litorivicinus. The sequence continues at coordinate 2,459 of JAAXJV010000292.1, read as the reverse complement.
GACTCATCGAGTGGTCAATCCAGAAGGTGCTGCGGCTGGGCAATCTCGCTATTCCATGCCAATGTTCATCCACCCCCATTCGGATGTAGAACTGAAACCCGGCACGACGGCTGACGATTACTTGAAGGAGCGTTTAAGAGAGATTGGACTGGGCTAATTGAGCCAGGGCCTCGTCCATTTCATGCGAGCGGTGCAAGCGCTTGATGGATTCAAACAAGGCGGGCGCCTCCTCAAAGCCACGTCGAGACTGATTCAGCCATTGCTTGACGCGGATGACGCGATAATGATCGGAACAGCCATCCGCCTCGTATAACTCGCTTAAAATTCGCCAGTATTCCAGCAGGGACTTTACGAAGTCGGCCCAGACCCAGGGCTCAAAGTCCGGATCCGATAGCTGCATAGCGAGGTCTGGGCGGGCGACGGCACCACGACCAATCATGACCTGATCACAGCCGCTGGATTCATAACAGCGCAGCCAGTCTTCGCGGCTCCAGACCTCGCCGTTGGCAACAACCGGAATGTCCAAGGCTTCACGAATTTCGCGCAAGTAATGCCAGTGTGCCGGTGGTTTGTAGCCGTCAGTTTTGGTTCTGGCGTGAACAACCAGCTCACTGGCACCGGCGGCTTGGAATGCCAGTGCATTGTCGATACAAACACTGGGGTCGCGATAACCCAAACGCATTTTTACCGTGACTGGGATGTCATCCGGTAAGGCTTTGCGAACCGCTTGAGTGATTTCAAAAATCAGATCCGGCTCGTCCAGTAAAACCGAACCACCGCGGCTGGCGTTAACCGTTTTGGCAGGACAGCCAAAGTTAAGATCAATGGATGGGCTTCCGAGGCGAACTGCAGTCTTGGCATTTTCTGCCATGTAATAGGGGTCCGAACCCAACAATTGAATCCGGAAAGGCGTTCCGCTGGCAGTTTTTGCACCGGATTTTAGTTCTGGCCCAAAACGGTAAAAAACTTTCTCGGGGCTACGTTGGCGGGTAATGCGGACAAATTCACTGGTACACAGATCGTAACCACCCACAGCAGTAACAAGCTGCCTTAGTGGAGCGTCCATGAGGCCCTCCATTGGGGCCAGGTGAATTCGACTGGGTATCATGGGGCGGCACGTTACCGCGGTGCCGCCAGAAGTCAAATCTGGTCGCGAATAACCCCGCGCAGAATCCCGACCACCTCGACATCGTCGTTATCTAGCCAGATCGGTTCCATCTCGCTGTTCGCCGGCATCAGGCAAACGCCATCGGGCTGAACATAGAGCTTTTTCAAGGTGACGGTTTCCTGATTAATCCGGACCACAGCGGTTTCGCCGTTGGCGGCATGCTGGGTGCGTTCAATCACGACCAAATCGCCGTCTTGAATATTCATTTCAATCATAGAATTTCCCTTTACCCGTAGGGCAAAGGTATCCTTACGCTGCATCGCGCGGGGCACCAACACCAGTTCCTGCTGTTCCCATGCCTCAATTGGCTGGCCAGCTGCAACCGAGCCCAACAGCGGAATTTCGACCATGTCGTCAAGCAGCGCCTGAAGTTCGTCACCCTCGGCCACCGTGGGTTCGCGTCGGATGGGAAGCAGAATCGTTGTCATCTTTCATGCCTATGTATGAATGAACAGTACTGGAGGTTAATACAGCATTGTCTGGAGTGCAACACTGGCCTGAATTAGAGTCAGGCAGCGTCTATTTCCTTCCGGTGGGCGGGACGGGCGAGATCGGCATGAACCTGAATTTGTATGCCTACAACGGTCAGTATTTGTTGGTGGATTTGGGTGTCATGTTTGGCGACGAATCGACCCCTGGAGTCGAGGTTATCACCCCGGACATTCGTGCGCTTGAGGCCATCAAAGATCGCATTGTTGGATTGGTGCTAACCCATGCACACGAAGATCATCTAGGGGCATTACAGTATTTGTGGCCCAAGCTGCGTTGCCCAGTTTATGCAACTTCATTTACCGCTCGAGTGGCTCAGCGCAAGATTAAAAATCTGTCCGACAAGGATCAGAAAGCGCTGAAAATGAACCGAGTCCAGCCCGGCAATCCGGTCGAAATCGGTGTGTTCCGCATTGAATGGTTGCACCTAACCCACAGTATTCCCGAGCCCAATGGACTGGTCATTGATGTTTCTGATCAGCGAATTTTTCACACCGGTGACTGGAAGCTGGATCCTGACCCCATCGTTGGCGAGTCATACGACGCTAAACGGCTGGAAGAAATCGCCTCGGAAGGCGTTGATTGGGTCATCTGTGACAGTACCAATGCGACCACGCCGGGTTATAGCGGCAGTGAGGCCGAGGCCGCCAAAGCGCTGGCGGAGGTGTTAAAAGGGCACGAGGGGCGTTTGGCGGTCTCGTGCTTTGCCAGCAATGTGGCGCGGGTGAAAACCTTAGGCATGCTGGCCGAAACGCTGGGACGCCGAGTCAGCGTTTTAGGCCGTAGCATGCACGAGATGATT
>JAAXJV010000201.1 GCA_012269655.1 Pseudomonadales bacterium | reverse complement strand
GGAGAGTGGGGCGCGGACCAGGTCAGTCAACAAGTTGAGCAGTGGCTCGCCGAAGCCGGGTTAATCACACCCAATGGACAGTTTTATGCCGGCCAGCCCATCATGGTCACCCAGAACGACAAAAAACTTGGGCTATTCAATGGTGACGTCGGGCTGATATTTCCTGTAATGGATCCGGATAACGACACCGGTGTTTTACGCGTGGGATTTGCCCAGAGTGGACAACTTCGTTGGGTTTCGCCGGCTAGGCTTAGGGGCTATCAAACCGTTTATGCCATGACCGTTCATAAATCGCAGGGGTCCGAGTTTGATCATGCGATGCTGATCTTACCCCGCGGCCCGAATGCCCATCTGACGCGAGAGCTTCTATACACTGCGATCACCCGAGCTCGCAGGCGCTTTAGTTTCCAAGTGCTTGATCCAAAACTCTGGCTGGAGGCGGCCAGGCAACCCACATCTCGAGCTTCTGGGCTATTGGTACAGTTGGAAGAAACTTAGTTGCACCCACATGTCTGGGGCAGAATAAAAAAACAGGAGCCCCATCATGTGCGAAATCCAACCCTGCATCCCCGAAGGAAAATCCAACCTTAAAGCCGAACCCGAGGCCCGCCGCCAGTTCTTAAAAGGCCTGGCCAGTTTACCCATTGCTTATGTCTTGGCGGATGTGCAATTGCTGCATGCAGCGGCCGAAATGGGCAAAAAGCTGACCATTGACGGTCCAGGCGGACCGGTTTCAGGCCATCTTGCGATGCCTGAAAGTCCAGACAACGCCCCGGTGGTATTGCTGATTCATGAGTGGTGGGGTTTGAATGACAACATCAAATCCATGGCGAATGACTTAGCAGCGCAGGGCTATATCGCCTTGGCAGTGGATCTGTACGATGGCGAAGTGGCCAGTGATCGTGATGGCGCAATGAAATTGGTTCGGGCCGTCGATGCTCAGCGCTCGTCCGACATCATGGATGCGTGGGTGCGTTGGGCTCGTACCCAGGGCAACGGCAAGGTGGCTTCGTTAGGCTGGTGCTTTGGAGGCGCTTGGAGTCTTCAAACAGCGCTGAAATCCGCTCCTGACGCTTCGGTGATCTATTACGGGCGCCTCGATGCCAGTGTTGACCGGCTTGCTAATTTGAATACGCCGATGTTGGGTCACTTTGGCACGCTCGACCGGGGTATCAATGCCGACATGGTGGGTGGCTTCCAGCGAATGTTAGACGAAGCCGGTAAGGGCGATCTGCTGACGACTCACTGGTATACCGCCAATCATGCCTTCGCGAACCCCACCGGGGCGCGTTATGACGAGGACGATGCGGCGCTCGCTTGGACACGCACGTTGACCTTCCTCGCCAAGCACCTCAAGGGCTAGAGGTTCCCCTGGGGAATGGGTAGTCTTAACCAAAAAAAGGCTGCCCATGAACCATATTCTGTTAGTGGATGACGATCCCGAGATCCGCCAGCTACTGACGACCTATCTGAGCAAAAATTCCTTTGAAGTGACGGCTTACGCCGACGCCGAGTCTTTGTTGGCGTCAGATTTGTCTGCGGATTGCTTGATTTTGGACATTGGTTTGCCGGGTATGGACGGTTTGGCGGCCTGCCGTGTGGTACGCAATCGCTCGGCTCTACCCATCATCATGCTGACCGCGGCCAGTGATGACGTGGATCGGATTTTGGGCTTGGAGTTGGGCGCAGACGATTACATGGGCAAACCCTTTAACCCGCGTGAACTGCTGGCCCGTATTCGCGCCTTACTGCGCCGAGTTGCTCCTGCCACACCCGCTAACAACGGCCTAAGCCTATTACCCAATCAGCGGGCGGTTCAGTTCAAGCAACAAGTGCTCGAGTTAACGGGCTCAGAATACTCGGCACTCGAGGCTTTATTGGAAGGTTCACCGGAGGTGGTGACGCGCGACACTCTAAGTTATGCCCTGCATGGTCGACCGGCTTCGCCCTTGGATCGCACCATTGATACGGCGGTTAGCCGGTTGCGTCAAAAACTCACCGGAATCGGAGCGGGTGACAGCATCCGTAACGTCCGTGGCAAGGGCTACGTGTTAGTTCAGTCGGAAACCCAGAGCTCATGAGCCAAGCGGCGTGGCGCGATCGGCTGTTGCCCGACTCGATTGTCGCGCGGATGTCGGTGGTATTGTTTGCAGGCATTTTATTGGCACAGGCCTTAGGTGCGGGTCTATGGGCTCAGCAAATCAAACAATCTGAACGGCAGCGGTTAATTGAAATTTCGACCAACTTGGGATCGAGGATTGGCCAGACCGCTCAGTTTTTTACTCGTTTGCCGAATCAATACCGCCACATCGTATTGGACCAATTACGCGACATGGGCGGTACTCGGTTCTTTGTCTCGGTCAATCCACAACTGATTGAGTTGGATGCGCTTGAAGAAAATGAAAACAGTCAACTTGCCCGTGCACGCTTGTCGGAAAACTTGCAGGCACAAACCGGTCAGTTGGATCAGCTAGACATCCAATTTGTGGCCTTTGAAAACGTCAAAATTTTGTCAGGCGAAAACCGTATGGTGGATTTACCCCTGCGTTGGCAGCGTTTTGCGCTGGTTGACCCGCAAGATCAAAGTCCCGTCGTGGTGATCCAATATCCGGTCAGTAAGCACGAATGGTTATACGTCGCCGCGATCGTCCCGGTCGGTGAGAGTTTTTACGGGGTTAGCTGGTTTACGACAGAGCGGTTGATCAGTCTTGTCCTCATCAGCATTACGGTGTTGGCTTTGACCGTGGCGCTAGTCAGATGGATTGTGCGCCCTTTGCGTTTGTTGGCTCGCCAAGCGGACAGTCTGGGGCGTGGTCAAAATCCGACTCGCCTAAATGAGCAGGGCACCCGCGAGATGATGACCACGATTCGAGCTTTTAATTCGATGGGGCAACGAATCCACAAATTCATTGCCGATCGCGAGCGCGTCTTTGCCTCGATTAGCCATGATCTGAAAACGCCTTTAACCCGCGCTCGACTGAGGGTCGAGATGCTCGAGCGCGATGAAGACCGTGAAGCATTAATTAAAGAC
>JAAXJV010000214.1 GCA_012269655.1 Pseudomonadales bacterium | reverse complement strand
ATAATGTCCTTACCAGTCGGTATAAATGTCCAGGCCACGTTTTTTAATTTGGCCGCCGATAATCACCCGTTGAATCTCTGACGTGCCTTCCCAAATTCGATCCACGCGAACGTCACGCCATAACCGCTCTACCGGTTGCTCGCGCATGTAACCTCGTCCACCTAAAATTTGGACCGCCTTGTCACACACGCGATTGACCATCTCGGAACAGTGCAGCTTGAGCGCCGAGGCTCGGGCGTGGTTTCGTTTTCTGTCTACCGATTGATCGATTTCCCAGCTCAGGCGATACAGCATCGACTTGGCCGCCATAATTTCAACCGCCATATCCGCGAGCATAAATTCAATCGCTTGGAAATCCCGAACGGGCTGACCAAATTGAATTCGATTAGCTGCAAAGTTATTCGCTTCTTCCGTGGCACGTATCGCGGCTCGCACACAACGGGCAGCAATACCCAAACGAGCCTCGACGAACCAATCTTTGGTCATTTCAAAACCTTGACCGACCTCACCCAATATTTTGTCTTCACCGACGATCACGTCGTTGAAAATGAACTCCGGATGCTTGAATGCAAAGCTATGGGTGTACATCGGTGTTCGCTTAACCTCGACACCGGGCAAATCTTTATCAACAAAGAAAACCGTGGCTTTTGCTGGGTCGCCGTCTACGTGGGCATGGACCAGAATATAATCGGCGATATCACCGATCGTAACGAACCACTTTTCACCATTTATTTTCCAGCCTCCTTCGACTTTGTCCGCTCGGGTCTGACATTGGTTCGGATCGGACCCCGCATCGGCCTCGGTGATGGCATAGGCGTCTCGGCGAAGTCCCTGGCAGGTTGGGATTAGGTATTCAGCTTTTTGTGCGGGCGTGGCAAATCGCATCGGATACGCGGGATACCAAAGTGCGTCCCAGATCGCTCCCGTTGCCTTACCTAATTCTTCGTTCAACAGCGTCTGTTCAAATATCGAGAAGCCCTGACCACCGTCTTCCTTTGCATGGTTTGGAGCATTGAAGCCCCAGGCCATGGTGGCATCGATAATCTTTTGATGTGTTTCTCGGCTGATGCCGTTATTTTCCTCGCACTCTAGCTCGTGCGGGAACAATTCCTGCTCCACAAAGTCGCGTGCTTTACCTTGCAGCGCTAGATGCTCAGGCGAAAGATTGAAATCCATGACGGCGGCTCCGTTTTTATGTTGTTATATCGATTGGCCTGTGGAGTCACGTTACCGGCGATGGCTCGAAAGCAAATTTATAAAAACGACACCCCGCTTGGCGTAAATAAGAAAAGGACAACCCCGTGCAGCGCGTCAGCTTTAAACAAATGAAAGACGGAACTCAGACGGATTATGAGTTTTTGATGGCCCATGAGGTCGAGTACACGCGCGGTACCGCCGATCGCTTGCTCGCTGCATTAGAGCAGTTGGATGAGAGTCTGTCGGGCTACCAAGTGTCTCGCCTTGAACACTCAACACAGTCCGCGACACGGGCCTGGCGAGACGGCGCTGATATCGATTGGGTTGTATCGGCTTTGCTGCACGACATTGGAGATATCTTTGCCCCCTACAACCATGACGAATATGCGGCCACCATTCTGAAACCCTTTGTTCGGGAACAGTGTCGCTGGTGCATTGAAGCCCATGGAGATTTCCAAATGCTTTACTACGGTCATTTGGTTGACGGCTTTGATCAACATGCGCGCGAAAAATATCGCGGCCATGTCTATTTCGATGATTGTGCTGAATTTTGCGAGCGCTGGGATCAAGCCAGTTTTGATCCCGACTATGACTCACTGCCGTTATCGTTTTTCAAGCCACTGGTGCAGGAAGTGTTCGCTAGAAAGGCATACGATCCAACACATACCCAAGCACCAGCCTTGCCATTGACGGATCCCGTTCAGGCCCGCAATCGCGCCTGAGCCAACTGGTTTAAAGTGATAGTAAAGCGCGTCGTCGGGTCCCACTCAGACAATTGATTGGGACTTGGGTCTGGATAGGCCGCCATGTCAGTGGTGACTTCAATCTCTAACACGCTGGCTGCATCTTTTGCCGCTTTAGACGCCGTTTGCCCCTCACGGTGCGCTCTGACAGCGGCAGCCGAAATCGCTTTGATTTGGTTCACCTCAGCCGCAATGCAGCCTAATTCAAGCAATTGAATATTTAACTGTCCTCGAGCAAGGGCCTTAACATCGCCTTCAACAATCGTCATTGGGACGCGGCTGTCACCGGCACCGACACCCTCAATCCAAATACTGGACGGATCAATTTCCAACAATACTTCGGGCAAAGAAATGGTAAAGGTCAGCGGGCTTTCGTAAAACATCGTGGCTCCAAAACTCAGGCATAACGATCAGCATGTATTCGGGAGGCGTATTTTGTGGACTCGAAATTCGATCTGCTAATTTCGCCTAGTACCTGCTAGTACTCGAGTACATGTATGGGCTAGGCGGAGTTTTCAAGCAGCATTTGCGCAAGTTGCTTCAGTTTACCCTTCTCTGGTTTACCCGTTGGGGTCCGCGGCATCTCATCCAGAATCGTGACGTATTTTGGAACCATAAATTTAGCCATCACCTTTCGACAATGACGCTTAATTTCTTCTGAGTTAATCGTAGTTTCGGGTTTGGCCGTGACAAACAAATAGATATCTTCTTCACCAAATACAGACGGCACGCCCACCACGGCTGCATCCTCAATGTTTTGGTTCTGAAGCACACCCTCTTCGACTTCGAATCCAGAGGTCATCTCTCCTAGAACTCGAATTCGCTCAGCTATTCGGCATTTGAAATAGAAATAGCCATCCTCGTCCAACCACCCCAAATCACCGGTGTGGAACCAAAGATTTCGACGAGAATCCTTAGTTTTTTCGGGCATGCCAAAGTATTCGTCGGACATTACACCGGGTTCATTTGGCCGGATAACAACTTCCCCCACCTCACCCGCTGGCAACGGATCGTCAAACTCGTCAACAATCTGCAAATCGAAATGTGGCAATACGATGCCACCTGGATGCTCCCACTCGGGACCAACGACACAACCGG
>JAAXJV010000027.1:2825-3042 GCA_012269655.1 Pseudomonadales bacterium | reverse complement strand
CCACGACGGTAACCTGCGCTACGATTTGATTGTGGCGGTGCGCGCCGCCTATTTGTTTGCGCACGATGCATTGATTTGGCCTGAACGTGATGGGCAGCTATCGATGAAACTCGAGGACCTCGCACCGGCCAACGGTATCGAGCACTTGAACGCGCACGATGCGTTAGGCGATACACTGGCCACCCGTGACCTCGCGCAGCAGTTGGCACAAAAGGCC
>JAAXJV010000027.1:0-2815 GCA_012269655.1 Pseudomonadales bacterium | reverse complement strand
AATGCCTCTCGATGGCCCGCAAACAAACCGTAATCGAACGGATCGAGACCGCCATGCAGACCCACGGTGCCTTGGTCTTGGTAGATCCCCTGTTTGGCCGCGAGCGTGGTTATGCCGGATTGGTGTATCCCGTGGGGCGCAACCCGAATAACACCAACGAGATGTGGTGTATTGATTTGGGCATGGACGTCGAGGTGTTAGGGCAGTATTCGGTTGAGCAATTGCAACATGCGTTGACCCTGCCCAGGGACCAACGCGACGCAGATACGCCTAAGGTACCCGTTAAGCGGATTCGAATGAACAAGGCGACCGCGGTCTTTCCTTTAGAAAAGCTAGGTCAGCACCCCGATGCCGTGGCCCGAGCAGGGATTGATCGGGATGCATTTAAGGCACGACGGGCTTGGCTGCGAACCCAGCCGCTCAGCCATTGGCATAGCTTGCTTGAAGAGGTGCTAGGGCGCGAATATCCCGTCAGTGAGTGGGTCGATGCACAACTGTTTGATGGGCTGATTCTACGCTCGGATCAGGCCAAGATGCAGCAGGTGCGCCGCTCCTCTCCAGTGGATTTAATGGCTGATCCACCTACGTTTGACGACACGCGCTTAAATGAATTGCTGCCGCTCTACCTGGGTCGAAATTATGCTCAGGAATTAGGACCCAAAGCCTATCGTGATTGGAGTCGCTATCGTGCCCGGCGCTGGCAAGGGCCGGTCCATGGACGCGGTATGGATTTGTCTAAATTTACCGAAGAACTGCAGACGATGGCCTTGAAAGCATTAAATGCAGAGCAATATCAGCTCATGACTGAGCTGGAGGCCTGGGCGCAACGTATGAACCCGCTTTAGCCCTCAAGCGGTTCGGCGGCCTCTTCCATCAGATGCGGAATCCCGTCAATGATGGGATAAGACAGGCCCGCTTGCTCAGATTCGAGGCGCTCGGTGCTTGGGTTATAAACCAATGGGCCGCCGCTGACGGGGCAGATTAGAAGATCTAAAGCTTTCGGATTAATCATGGCGCGAGTGTGCCGCTAAGGAGACCATTTGCCAAGCATCAACCGCGAGTTTTTCACGCTGTCCGATGGTGTACGTATGGCGATCTATCATCGCCCCGGCGTGGGCGTGCCGATCTTCTGTATACCCGGACTGACACGTAACCACCGTGATTTTTTGCCTTTGCTGGATACCTTTTCCGATCGACCTTTTTATTTATGCGATTTGCGTGGTCGAGGCGCTTCGGACCGCGATCCAAATCCAGAGAATTATCGTCCTGAAACCTACGCAGCCGACATCGCAGCCTGGGTCCATGCTCAATCAAAAATGCCGATGGATTGGGTGGGCACCAGTTTGGGCGGTATCTTGACCATGGCCTTGGCCGGACAGTGTTCGATCCGGCGCGCCGTGATCAACGATATCGGTCCGGTGATTGAGACCGCGGGGTTAGACGCGATCCGCAACCGTGTCGGCAGGGCGGAAACCTTTACAACTTGGCAGGATGCCCAAGCGGCAGTTGTCGAGGGGCAAAGCCCGGATCATCCGCGGGAATTGGACTGGGCAGAGCGGACGCGGGCCTTGTGTGTTGAGCGCAATGGACAGATTGAATTCGACTATGATCCGGCTATTCGACAGCAGGCCCAAGGCGGAGACATCCCCCCGTTTTGGTCGTTCTATGAGCAATTGCATCCAACTCCGACCCTAGTGGTCCGAGGAGAGTCTAGCGATTTATTGTCTGAAGCGACTTACCGACAAATGCTGGCTACTCACCCCAATGCACAGGGCGTCATCGTCCGCCAAACGGGCCATGCCCCAACGTTGAAAGAACCCGAGGCACAGGCCGCATTAACGGCCTTTTTGAATTAGCCTTCAGCGGCCAGAGGGCCGGCTCCTCGAGTTTGCGAGAGCGATTCTGGCTTTTGGCTTTCTAGGTAGATCAGTTGATCGCCTTGTGCCAATACGCGGGCTGCTGCCTGCACATCCGCTTGTGTCAGCGTTTCAACCGCGCGAATCACTTGGTTGCGACGGTCAAATTCATAATCCAAGAGGCCCAGCGAGCGCCAAAAACGCGTGCTGCGTGCACTCAAGCTGGTGTCTTCTTGGGTCAAGTCGCTGAGCACCGCGGCTTTGAAGTCCTCAAAGGCCGCAGGCGACATTTGGTCTAGGTCATTGATGAAACCCTCAAAGAACTCAAACGCGGCAGCCTCGATGGCTTGGGGCGTTGTATCCGGTGATTGAACGGTAAATACCAACCCGGGTTGATTGAGCATGGGCATGTAGCCGGCAAACACGATGTAACCCAACTGCCGCTGGGTCCTCAGTTCAGTGTAGAAGGGCGTTTGCACCATTTGTCCGAGCAGCCGTAACAAGGCCTCTTGCTCGACACTGGTGTTGGACTGAGTGAAATACGCGACCCAGGACCGATCGGGGTGTTCGATTGGCTCGATGATCCGGCCCTCGGTGAACGTGGAAGCAATAGCGGGCAAGGCAGCCTCGGCGTCCGAGGTCGGTACAATAATCTGTGTGATCGCCTTGCCAATGGCCATGGCGCGATCCTCGGTTAGGTTGCCATGGGTCAGCACATTGACTCGTACATCGTCTAACAGAGTCTGCCACAGCTCGCCGGTTCGCTCAGTCGTGAGGGACTCCAGCGCACTGAGTTGCGATTCGTTCGACCAATAGCCTTCGATCAGATAGGTCGGCAAGGTCCGCATGAGAATTTCGTAAGGGGCATCCAGCGTTTGGTTACGGAAGTCTCGAATCATGTCCTGACGAATCAACTCAAACAATTGCGGATCAATCTGTGGCGAGGCAATCGCTTCGGC
>JAAXJV010000002.1 GCA_012269655.1 Pseudomonadales bacterium | reverse complement strand
CCCCCGAGTTCGCCATAACTCAGTTTCATTTAGGCTCCTGCCAGCTGATGGGTAATTCGACAGAACGGATATCGCTAAGCCAGTCGGCCTCGCCAGCATGCATTTGCTCGCCGAGGGTGTCGACGATGGCTCGTTGAGATGCGACATCGCCCGCACCACAGCGCAATTTCTTGTACCGGAGTTTCAACTGTTTTGCCTGAAAGACTGCCAAAGCCTGGTCTGTCGGATTGTCAGGCGATACGTGCGCCAAAACTGCGATCATGCTGACCAGATGCTCGATTTCTTCGCCCAGCTCAACCAAAGGCTTTTGCGCCCGGGTTAATTCCAATTGATACAGAAGAGTTAGACCCAAGTAGCGCCATTTGACCAGCCGGAGGCGTCGAGTGGCATATTGAATAAGCTGCCCCGATTCGCCGCTAACGGGCGGCTTGGAAAACCAAGCACAGGCGTCGCTGAATAAATTCCGAACGCCCCATACTTTGAGTTTCCAAAAAGCGGGTGACCGCAGCATTGCGCTGGCCAAGGATAATACCCTTCCAGGCTCGCGCCATACAGAGGATGCGGTCAACCGAAGCGGCGCCCCTGCTTGTTGCTTGGCCGCCATGATGCCCAAAAGATCCGATAGATAGATCTTAGAAAAGTTAGCGGTTAAGTCCCTAACCATGCCCATCCGAATCATGTTGTCTTCACCCTCGACGATACCAAACAAATGCAAATTGGCTCGGCTTTGATTGACGCGGTGAGTTTGGGTGAAGGCGCGTCCTCCCATCACGTGCTCGGCGTGGATCATTGACGCAACGCTGGTGGCCGCGGCGGCCGACTTCGTCAGGTCTCGTAAGCCGGCCAGATTGACACCGGCTGTGTCTTGAGCGAGCGAGAGATGAGACAGCGCGTAGCTCTGTAACGCATTGCCAGACATTTCTAACATCGCCCACCGTGGCAATTCATGCCGAGAAACGATGCCGCCCAGACTGCTGCGGGCTCGAGCAAAATCCAAGCTGTCTTTCGCGAGCATTCGTTGGTAGCCGCTCGCCATCGCGGCCAACATGCAACGGCCTAACCGTAGGCAATAAAACAGGACTTCGACTCCATCCGCGGGAATTTTATTCGCCTCAGGAATGTGGAAACCATCAAAGTGAATGCGCGAGTTGTAATTCTGGTGAAACGCGTCAACGCCCGACGGCTTCAGCCAAAAACTGCCGTCTTCAGCATCCTGTTCAGGCACCTCAATCACGAATAGACCCAGCTCTTTGCCTTCTTTCCCAATGCGTGCAACCAGACCCAGGATGCCGCCATGTCTGGCACTGGTGATCCATAATTTATTGCGTGGGCCGGTAGCATGCAGTGTCCAGCCGCCGGTGCTGCAGGGTTCGACATAGGCTTGAATCTTTTTGGCGTTCACACCCACGCCCACCTCGGTCAGCGCAAATCCCATCAGGCGCCCTTGAGCTAAGGCGGGCAGAAATTTTGCCCGCTGCTCCTCTGAGCCGTATCCCAGCAATGAGCCGGCGCCAATCGTCAATTGGCCGGAGAGCTCAACCGCTAGCGCGCCCAAGCCATTGGCCGACAATTGCTCTAAAACCACGCCAAGCTCGGCATAGGATTTACCCGCGCCACCGAATTGTTCTGGAACAGTAAAGGCATGCGCTTTGTGAGGGATCAATGCGTCGCGTAACCGATCCGACAGCTTGCCCGATTCATCAAAGGCCTCGCCACGATCAAGCACTTCCAATGCAGCCGCCACCACGGGGTGTCGTTCGGTTGCCAATGCGGCGGCGGTTCGGCCGCCCTGGGTTAACTCTTCCCATTTTGGGCTTGGCCCGAATATGAGTCGTTCAACTAACGCAACCGTTGAACTGCCAAGTTTGGCGTCCACCGCATCCGCGGTTTGCTCCAAACCTTGAACATCATCGGCGAGCACATTATCGCCAGCGGCGCGAAGCGCTGTGGCACTGGTGCTAGCGTGGTCGTTGGCATCTTTTTTCATTGTTGAACTCTCCTCATTCACCAAAATATTCCTTGAAAATTGTTTCCTTGTAAACAATTATGCGGAGAGTCGAAAATAATTAAGGCGTTTCTGAAATGGCACAGTTCGAACATCTAACCTGGTCTGATAAAGGTGGTATCGGTCATCTACGACTGAATCGCCCGGCAAAAAAGAACGCGATCAACGATGCACTTTGCCGGGAAATTGAACAGGTCTTAAGCAATCTGCAGTCTGATGTTCGTGTGGTGATTTTGTCCGGTGAAGGCCCAGAGTTCTGTTCGGGATTGGATTTGTCGGAGCATACGGCCCGTGAGCCTTTTGAAGTCGTAAATCACTCTCGCATGTGGCACCGGACCTTCGCTCATATCCGAAATTCGGGTGTGCCTGTGATTGCAGCCATGCAAGGCGCGGTGATCGGTGGCGGCTTGGAACTTGCAGCCAATGCACATGTTCGAGTGTCTGATGAAACGACTTACTACAGACTGCCTGAAGGACGCCATGGAATCTTTGTCGGCGGAGGTGCCTCGGTCACAGTGGCCAACATTATTGGTACAAGCCGGATGCAGGAAATGATGCTAACGGGGCGGACGCTAAATGCCGAAGAAGGACTGGCGTTAGGGCTTGCCCATTACAAAGTGGATAGCGAGCAACTGATGGCCAAAGCGCAGGAATTGGCAGAAATCATTTTGAGCAATTCACCCTATTCCAACTGGGCCATGACCACTGGGCTCAATCGAATTGCGAACATGTCATCTGACGATGGGCTTTATACCGAATCACTGTTGGCCGGGATGACCCAAACCAATCCCGAAATCAAAGCGCGTATCGATGCCTTCCTAAATCGTAAGAAGAAGGATTAAGTATGCAGATTCAGGACCAGCATTTTGTCGTTACGGGCGGCAGTTCAGGATTGGGGCAAGGCGTTGCCACGCATCTGATCGGAATGGGCGCTAACGTCTCCCTGTTTGATGTCAACGCGGTGGCCGGTACTCAGACCGCCAGTGATCTGGGATCTTGCGCTGAGTTTTTTCAATGCGATATCACCCGCGAATCCTCTGTAACCGAATCACTGGACAGTGCGGTGGGTCATTTTGGTCCGATCAATGGGCTTATCAATTGCGCAGGAATACCCGGCGCACAGCGAATTCTGGGTAAACATGGCACTCACGATCTAGAAAGCTTTAGCCGTATTGTTCAGGTCAATCTGATCGGCACCTTTAACATGATTCGCCTGGCTGCTGAGCAAATGCAAAGCAACTCCCCGGGTGAGGATGGTGAGCGTGGCGTCATTATTTCAACGGCCTCGGTAGCCGCGTTTGATGGTCAGATCGGGCAGGCGGCATACGCCGCCTCCAAGGCAGGCGTAGCCTCAATGACATTGCCACTGGCCCGAGAGCTCGCACGTTTTGGTATTCGCGTCCTGACCATCGCTCCGGGCCTATTCAAAACCCCGATGATGGATGTGTTACCCGACGAGGTTCAAAAATCTTTGGGCGAATCGGTTCCGTTTCCCAAGCGTTTGGGGCAACCCAGCGAATTTGCCCAACTGGTCCAGCAGATGATTGAGAACCGTTTACTCAATGGTGAAACCGTTCGTTTGGACGGTTCGATCCGGTTGGCGGCGCAATAGGAGAAGTTTGATGAGCGAATTTCATGAAATCGATATCGCCACAGGAACCATGTCGATCCTGCAGCGCGCCGATGGTTGCCAAATAATAGATTGCACAACACCGCTGGGTGAGTACGCACGTTGTCTAACAGAGCGATTGGTTTATTGGGCAGAACACGATCCGAATAGGATTCTAGTCAGTCGGCGTGGGTCTGACGGTCGCTGGATTAAACTGAGCTACTCCGATGTACTCAAAGAAGTCCGCGCATTGGCCGGAGGTTTACTCGCCCGCGGTTTGAGTGCCGAAAAACCTGTCATGATCCTGTCGGGGAATAGCATCGAACACTTGCTGCTGGCATTGGCCTGTCAGCATGTTGGCATCCCCTATTCACCGATCTCGACGCCCTACTCCTTGATCTCAACAGATTACGGCAAGCTGAAACACGCCTATCAGGTGCTGACACCCGGTTTGATATTTGCTGATGATCCGAAGGCTTACGCGCCGGCGATTGATGCCTTAGATACCGAGGTTGAGGTGGTGTTTGATTTGGCCTCCTTGCGGTCTGAGACGAACGATGTTGAATCCGCGTATCAAGCGGTCACCGGCGACACCATTGCAAAGTTTTTGTTCACTTCTGGCTCGACCGGACTGCCTAAGGCCGTGGTTAATACTCAGCGCATGATTTGTGCAAACCAAGAGATGATCCGTTCGGTATTTAAATTTATGCAAACCGAGCCGCCCGTGATTGTGGATTGGCTGCCCTGGAATCATACCTTTGGTGGCAATCACAACGTGGGATTGGTCATTTACAACGGCGGGACCCTGTATATCGATGACGGTAAGCCTACGTCTGCCGGTATTGAAACCACTTTAACGAACCTGTCGGAAGTCGCACCAAGCGTCTATTTCAACGTTCCTAAGGGTTATGAGCTATTAGTGGATCGACTGGAGCATGACGAGGCGGTTGCCAAGCATTTCTTTAGTCGCTTGAGCATGACCTTTTTTGCTGGCGCTGGACTGTCTCAACCAGTTTGGGACAGATTAGATGCCTTGGCCATCAAATACACAGGCAAAAAAGTGCCCATGGTGACGGGGCTGGGTGCAACCGAAACGGCCCCCTCAGCGCTGTTCGCATCGGTGGAGGAATGCGCCTCAGGTGTTGTCGGCGTGCCCGCACCAGGCGTTCAGTTAAAGCTTGTGCCGAATGACGAAAAACTCGAAGTTCGAGTGAAAGCACCGACGATCACGCCCGGTTACTGGCGCAATCCAGAGCAGACTCGTCAGGCGTTTGACGACGAAGACTTTTATTGTCTTGGGGATGCCCTGGCTTACATTGATTCTGATGCGCCTCAACGTGGCTTTCGTTTCGACGGACGTGTTGGGGAGGACTTTAAGCTCAATACGGGCACCTGGGTCAGTGTTGGTCCATTGCGAGCAGCCTTGATTAACGCCTTCGCTCCTTTGGTTCAGGATGTCGTAATCACTGGGCACAATGAGGCCTATTTGGGTGCGCTGGTGTTTCCTAATCTGGAAGCCTGCCAGGCGATAAATCCAGCCATTAAGGATGCCAAATCGTTGTTGGGCTCGCCTGAAGTGATCGCTGAATTTACAGCCAAATTGCAGGCCTTTGATCGCACCACAACCGGTAGCTCAACACGTATCAAGGCGCTTCGGTTATTGGATGTGCCGCCTTCTATTGATGCGCACGAGATAACCGACAAAGGCTCGATTAATCAGCGCGCGGTCCTCAAAACCCGCAGCGATTTGGTTGATGTTATTTATCAAACTATAGACGATAACTTATTGATTCGACTGTGAGATTCCAATGTTAGATTTAGAAAATATCGTTGCTATCGATTTTCATACTCACGCAGAAGAACCCTGTAGCCACGATCGAGACGATGGTTACTACGAGTTTCAAGAAAATTTTGCGAAATACTTTAAGAACCCTGCCGGTCACAACATGATGCCGACGCCGCAAGAAACCGCGGCCTACTATCGTGACAAAAAAATGGCCTGCGTAATCTTTCCTGTCGATGCCGAAAGAAATACCGGTTTCAAGCGTTATGAAAACGAGGAAGTGGCTCGGATCTGTGATGAAAACAATGACGTATTGATTCCGTTTGCGTCGATTGATCCCGCCAAAGGGAAGATGGGGGCTCGTGAAGCCCGTCGCCTAGTACGTGAGTTTGGTGTAAAGGGATTTAAGTTCCATCCCACCATGCAGGGCTTCTATCCAAACGACCGCAGTGCCTATGTTTTGTACGAAGTGATTCAAGAAGAAGGATGCGTGGCGCTGTTCCACACCGGCCAGACTGGCGTGGGTGCAGGCGCGCACGGCGGCATGAACATGCGCCTGAAATATTCAAATCCTATCCATTTGGACGACGTGGCCGCAGATTTTCCGGATATGTCTATCGTGGCGGCACACCCGGCCTTTCCTTGGGTGGAGGAACAACTATCCGTCCTGACCCATAAGCCAAATGTTTACATGGATTTATCGGGCTGGTCGCCAAAATACTTTCCGCCGATTCTCATTCAATACATGAACAGCCTATTGAAGAAAAAAGTCTTGTTTGGCTCGGACTGGCCCGTGATAACACCGGATCGTTGGATTTCAGATTTCGAAAAGTTGGATATCAAAGAAGAGGTTAAACCTCTTGTAATGAAGGAGAATGCAATTCGTTTACTTGGGCTCAAATAGAACCTCTGTCTGTCTAAGAAACTAATGCGTATGTTGGTTTTTTGGATTGCGCTTAGAGAGGATAAAACCCTAAATTCGGATTGGTAAGTTGAGGAAAGCCTCTACTCGTTAGAGGTGCAATAAGAAAAAGGAAAATGATCATGATGAAGAAGATGGCAGCATTCACTGCTGCGGTAGCTCTGTCTGCTGGTGCGCTTACTGCTCAGGCAGCCGACGTCACCCTGAAAATGCACACGTTCTTGCCTCCGCAGGCCCCTGCACTGTCGAAGTTTTTTGCAGGCTGGATTGAGTCGATTGAAAAGGCATCCAACGGACGTATGGAAGTTAAGTTGTACGGTGGCATGTCACTGGGCGGCAAGCCGCCTGCGTTGGTAGACCAAGTGCAAGATGGATTTGTCGACATCATCTGGACACTACCTGGCTATACACCTGGACGCTTCCCAGCTATCTCTGCGTTTGAATTGCCCTTCATGGTCACCGACGCTGAACAAACTTCACAAGCGCTACAGGCGTATTACGAACAAAACGAAGCGGTTCAAAAAGAGTTTGCAGACATGCACCCTCTGTTCTTCTGGACACACGATCGCGGTGTTGTATACAGCAAGGACGAGCCCTACCTGACCCTGGCTGATTTCGAAGGCAAGAAAATTCGTAATCCCAGCCGCCCGGTGGGTTCGGCCCTGGAAGCGATGGGCGCAACCCCGGTGGGTATGCCGATTCCGGAAATGCCTCAAGCCCTATCAAAAGGCGTGATCGATGGCACCGTGATTCCGTTTGAAATCGTTCCTGCGCTGCGCGTACACGAATTGGTTGACCATGCGGTTGAAATGCAAAGCGAAGACGGCCGTGGCTTGTACACCTCTGTGTTCTTGCTGGGCATGAACAAAGCCAAATACGAGTCTTTGGATGCGGAACTGAAGAAAGTCATCGATGATCACTCAGGCATGGCTTGGGCACAGAAAGGCGGTGAATTCTTTAAGAATGCGGAAAACGTGGGTCGTAAATTGATCGACGAGAAAGCTCAGCGCCATCAAATGGCAACGGCCGAAGTCACCAAAATCCAAAAAGCCACTGCAGGTGTTGCGACGGCTTGGATCGACGAGATGAACGGCAAGGGCATGGACGGCGCGGCTTTGGTTAAGTCAGCCAGCGACCTGCTTGATCAATACAGCAAGTAAGCGATCCGATGCTTAATGGTATTTACACATTAAGTAAACAATTCGAGCGAGCCACAGCGTGGCTCGCCGGATTGGCTGGCTTAATCTTAATTGCAATGTCGATCATGACTGTGATCAGTGTGGCAGGACGTTTCTCAATGTCGATGCCGGTTACAGGCGACACCGAAATTATTCAAATGTTTACGGCAGTCGTGGTGAGCTTCAGTCTTCCCTTTTGCCAGATGTGTTACGGGAACGTCATCGTTGACGTGTTTACCGCCAACGCCTCTCAAAAATTCAAGAACCGCTTCGATAGTGTAGGCGACTTACTGTTGGCCGTATTGATGGCTGCCCTGGCCATACAAGCCTTTAAAGGTGGAATCGATGCGGGCAAATACGGCAACGAAACTATGATGTTGCGCATGAAAGAGAGTTGGTTCTACTACAGTATTTCGTTTGGTTGTGGCATGACGGCCATCGCCGGACTTTTAACTCCGATAACCCGATTTAAACGAGCTTAACAATGGATTTCTCAGACGAAATGATCGCGGGTCTGATGATCCTTTTTATGCTAACGATCATGTTTTTGCGCATGCCCATCGGCATTGCCATGATGCTGTCCGGCGCGATTGGTTACGGAATCATTGATGACATCACTACGCTGGGTTACTACCTAAAGGGCTCAACTTTTGGTCAGCTCGCCAGCCATTCATTTTCGGTGATTCCGCTGTTCCTGTTGATGGGGAATCTGGCGGCCAGATCTGGCTTGAGCAAATCCTTATTTGATGGTGTCAATGCATTTATTGGTCACTACCGTGGTGGGCTAGCCTTGGCCGCCGTGGGTGGGTGTGGCCTTTTTGGCGCGATCTGCGGCAGTTCATTGGCCACCGCAGCCACCATGGGGCAAGTCTCCCTACCCGAAATGAAACGTCACGGATATCACGGCGCCTTGGCAACAGGAGCACTAGCGGCCGGCGGCACGCTGGGCATTCTGATTCCTCCATCCATCGTTTTAATCATCTATGCGATCTTAACTGAGCAAAATATCGTCAAGCTTTTCATGGCTGCCATGGTGCCCGGTATCATGGCCGTCCTAGGCTACATGTTGGTGATTGCCATCACCGTCAAGTTAAAGCCTGAGTATGCTGATAAAGCAATACGGGCCACTTGGGCGGAGCGGAAAACCGCGCTTATTAATTTAATTCCAGCAATCATTCTGTTCGTCGGCGTGTTGGGTGGCATCTATTCGGGCATTTTCACTCCAACCGAAGCGGCGGCGTTTGGTGTTCTAGGCACCCTGGTGATTGCCATCATTAACCGCGAAATTGATCGAGCTGGGTTTTTGCAGTGTCTACTGCAGACCGCGACGAACACCGGCATGATCTTTGTGATTATTTTGGGCGCTGATATCTTCAACGCCTTCTTGAGTCTATCGGGCTTACCTCAAGGCCTAGCCGACTGGATCATCGGAATCGATACTTCGCCGATGATGATCTTGATCGTGATTTTGCTCGTGTATCTGGTCTTAGGCTGCCTGATGGATTCGTTGTCGATGATTCTACTGACGGTGCCGATTTTCTTCCCTGCTGTTATGGGTTTGGATTTCGGAATGACCTATGAGCAAACGGCTTTGTGGTTCGGCATTATCTGTTTGATTGTTGTGGAGGTGGGCATGATTACCCCGCCCGTCGGCATGAACGTGTTCGTGATCAGCAAATTGGCCGATGGCGTCCCGATGAGCGATACCTTCCGAGGTGTGATGCCCTTCCTGGCGTCTGACTTCATACGCGTCGCATTGTTGTTAATGTTCCCAGTGCTCACCTGGGGCATCATTAGTTAACGATTGCCGTGAACTCAGCCGATTTAAAGCTCACCCTGGCGGTTACATTCGCCGGGGCAATCTCGGGCATCAATACCGCAAAATTGGCTCCCGTGCTGCCTATCTTGATTGAGCAATTCAGTTGGACACTCAACGTTGGCTCTTGGCTTGTTGCTGCATTTAGCATCATGTTGGTGGTTGGCGGCTTATTGATTGGCGCCCTGTTGAGCGCATTTGGTGCTCGGCGCAGTCTTTTGTCGGCGTTGATATTGGCTTTTTGTGGTGGGCTATTGGTGCTGACTTCAGATTGCCAATGGGCACTATGGTTGGGCCGTATTCTTGAAGGCACCGCATTTGTCATTACAATGATTGCAGGCCCTGTCCTGATTGTTCTCAATACCCAATCCGACTCCCGACAGACGCTGATGGGCATTTGGGGTGGTTTTCTGCCTGCCGGCACCGCGACCGCCTTGTTTGTCGGTTCCAGTGTGGGCGCGTCTGCTGATTGGCACACACTGTGGTTTGTTTCTACCGTGCTATCCGTCATCGCGATGCTCTGCCTACTGCGCTGGGCGCCTGCCGATCAACAGCCTGTTCGGCTCAAACCCTACTGGGTAGGTGTTCGCCAAGCACTACGAACGCCGGTTCTGTACTCTGTCGGTGCGGTGTTTGCCATTCATTCATGGCTATTCCATACGGTTCTGCAATTCGTTCCCTACTATGCCAACAGCGCCTTAAACCAGCCGCTGGTTTGGGCCAGCCTAGCAACCGGAATATTCTGTTCGTTGAATGTGATCGGGAACCTGGCCTCTGGGCGGCTGATGCAATCTGGAATTGTGCCCAGAAAGCTGATGATGGGCTCGTACGCGCTGCTAGCGCCGCTGGCGATGTTGGTCTTTGTCGAATCCCTTCCGTTGAGCATCAAATTACTGGCGTTGATTTGTGCTGCCCTGCTGACTGGGGTTTCGCCGCCTTGTATGTTCCATGCCGTAGGGCGGTCAATCCCGAACCCTCAATCTGCCACAAGCTTTAATGGATTAATGCTCCAGGTTCAGGGTCTGGGTCTGTTGTTTGGGCCGCCTATCGTTGCCGCAGCGGTCACCTATACAGGACGCTGGGAATCCTCAGGCGTTTTGTTGTTGATTCTGTGCATCGTGGCGATCGGCATCACAGCCCAATCGAAGTTTTTGAAAACCTTGCATTAAATCTCGACCTTAATGCGGCCGATACCGCGGCTGCAGCACAGTGCCATCTGATCCTGCGCTGCCTGCTCCTGTTCCGTCAGATAGTCGTCCCGATGATCGATTTGGCCATCCAAGACCCGGGACACACAGGTTCCGCAAATACCCTCTTCGCAGGCAAAGGGCGCATCAATGCCGGCCTCTAACAAAGCCTGCAGTGCACTCAAATGTTCAGGTACTAAGATCACCTCGCCATTGCTTGCCAATTCAATTTCAAATTCGCCGCCGGTTGTTTCGACATCATTTGAGAAAGCCTCAATCCATAAGCGACCCTTGGGCACTTGTGCACTTAGGGCGTCTAGCAAACTAGCGGGGCCACAAGCATAGATGTTTCCGGAACCAGACAGTTTGCTGAGATCAAAACGCCCGTTTGCCAACGAGTCATGACGTTGTATCGACGAGGCCCAAGTCTTACCTGCCAACTCATGATCAAAGGCGCCTTGTCCACGGGTTAGGTAGTAAAAAGTAAAGGGTCGGCCTGAAGCGTGAAGCTCATCCGCCATCCCGATCAGCGGCGTGACACCGATCCCAGCCGCAACAAAGGTGGAGTCCTCGGTATTTTGAAGTGCAAACCGCCCTTTGGGCAGAGACGCAGATACCTGCATGCCTTCGACCAAGGAGCTATGAATCCACTGGCTGCCCCCACGGCTCGCCGGTTCTAACTTGACGGCGATTCGATAGCAAAATGGATCTTGCGAAGTACCAACGAGTGAATACGAACGAACGAGGCCTGTGTCCAATCGCAAGTCAATGTGGGCTCCCGCTCGAAAGGCAGGCAGCGGCGTTTCACTGGTCAAATAGAACTCAATGACATCGCCCGGGCGCTCAATACGCTTGGTAACTTTCAGTCTTAAGTCATCCACGGTGCTCTGCATCCACCATGGCTTGAAGTTGACGGCGCGCCTGGACACCCCCGGCATCAATATCTAGCATCAACAATTTGCGTTCCGGGAACCGCTCCAAACTTTTCTGCTGTCGCTCCAGCACCTCGAGGTCTTCGGTGAAGATTTTTTGCTGCCCCCTCTGAATGGCTTGGGTTACCTCGTTATCTCCGATCGACCAAGAGCGGGCCATCCCCCAAAAATAGAAATGGCTCGAGGTCGTCTCCGGCGTCATAAAGTCCGTCACAATTCCGTGGACCTTTTTCTCGACTGGCGCGTTTATGCCCCCTTGCCCCGTCGGAGCAACGCCGACATCAATCATGATGGTGCTGGGGGCTTTAAAGCGACATACCTGCCAACGGTCAACCAACTGATCGGTATCCAGTCCGTGCTGTTGCATGGCGAGTTTCCAAAAGGGTGGCGCCTCGACCGCTTCCATATAGCGCTCCGTGACGACCCATTCGCCATCGCGACGCGTTTTTACCGGTTGTTCATCAATCTCTGGCTGACCAATGCTAGAACTGTGCACGTAGTTCTCATGAGTGAGATCCATCAGGTTGTCGATCATCAAACGGAAGTCGGCCTGAATATGGAAACTCCCGCCGCCAAATTCCCATTCAGGTTGGTTCCACGGCAATTCAGGTACTTGCGCTACGTTCGGCTGATCCGAACCAGGCCATACGAAGATGTAGCCGCCTGATTCAATGGTTTGATAGGCCTCGACACAGGGAAAGCGCTCTACGCGTTGTTTAGGCATAAATGCCGGCTTACCGTCGGGTCCAACTTCAAGCCCATGATAACCACACATCAGGTTATCCCCGTTCACTCGACCGAGTGATAAAGGCGCCCCTCGGTGTGGGCAATAGTCTTGTAAGCAGACGATCTGCCCCTGTGAATCTCGATACAGCACCATTGGAATATCACAAAGGGTTCGAGCTAAGGGTGAATCGGCAACTTCGTCAGCGGTTGCAATGACATACCAAGCATTCAACGGAAACATGGAGCGGCCTTTTGTATACATATTATTCTAGTTCGGTGTAATTTAAGTAATTATGAATACAAAATCTAGTGAGCGAGCGGTCGAAAGCGCCGTCCTTCAAATTCGTCAGTGGATTCTGGATGGGCAGTTT
>JAAXJV010000230.1 GCA_012269655.1 Pseudomonadales bacterium | reverse complement strand
ATCATGTCATCGTCGACCTGGCCTTTAACACGCACGGCATACTCGCGGTCGACGCCTGACGAGGGATGCATCAAACGGTGCGCCAGTTCTCCGTCAGTGGTAAACAACAACAAACCGGCCGTGTTGACATCCAAACGGCCGACCATGATCCAACGGCCCTGCCCGGGTTCAGGCAGGCGATCAAATACCGTAGGGCGACCTTCGGGGTCCGACGCGGTACACACCTCGCCTTCTGGTTTGTGATACGCAATCACTCGGCGGTATTGAGTGAACGCCGTTTCGACCTTGACGGGCTTACCGTCTACTCGAACGCTATCACTTCGTCCCAGGGCATCGCCTAACTTGGCCAGCCTGCCATTCACTTGCACCCGGTTTTCGCTGATGAGTTTCTCGATCGCGCGGCGTGATCCTACGCCGGCACGGGCCAAGACTTTATGAATTCGTTCCTTCATTGGGCTCCATTGCGCCGGCCAATAGGTCCGGCAAGCCATCTTCAATGGCATCTATCGGTGGCAGCTGATCCAGGCTTTGTAAGCCAAAGTGATCCAGAAACTGCCGAGTTGTCGCATACAGCGCAGGTCGTCCGGGTACTTCCTTGTGTCCCACCACTCGGACCCAGCTACGCTCTTCGAGGGTGCGCATAATGCCAGAACTTACACTGACTCCGCGAATAGATTCGATATCACCTCGGGTCACAGGCTGGCGATAGGCAATGAGTGCCAAGGTCTCGACTAGAGCGCGCGAGTATTTGCGGGGAGGTTCTTGCCACAGACGGCCAACAAAATCTGCTACTTCTGGGGCCGTGACAAATCTCCAGCCACTGGCGGTTTGTAACAATTGGAATCCGCGACCCTGGCAACTGGACTCGATGTCGGCCAAGGTTTCGCGCAATCTGCGCGGTGAAGGACGTTCGTGATCCAGAAAAATGCCCGCCAACCGATCCAGACTCATTGGCTCATCAACCGCCATCAGTGCAGCTTCGATGATTTGACGCAATTGATTATCAGGTAGAGCCATCGCGCAATCCTATTTGAACCGGCCCAAAAGTTTGAGTCTGAACAATATCAACCAAGCCCTCTTTGACCAACTCCAGCGTGGCCAAGAAGGTCACCACTACGCCCGCTTTGCTCTCGCTCGCCTCGAGCAAATCCGTGAAGCTCAAAAATTGACCTGGTTTGAGACGCTCTAGCAGATCACTCATCCGAGCCCGAGTACTGAGCGGTTCGTAGGCGACCTGGTGATTTTCTTTGAAACTTACTCGCCGCATGACCTCGGCCATGGCGCTTAACAACTCGGCCAAGGGCAGATCGGCATGGGGTCGAGGCGCAGCTTCAGGCGCTTGAATTTGGGCCTTAAAAAAGTCTCGTCCCAGCTCAGGGCGCGCGCGAATGTGTTCCGCACCATTTTGAATTTTCTCGTATTCCTGCAGACGTCTGAGCAATTCCGTACGCGGGTCCTCAACCTCTTCTTCGTCGTCGGCCTGAACGACAGGCAATAGCGCTCGGCTTTTAATCTCGGCCAGCAATGCAGCCATGACCAAGTAGTCGGCCGCCAATTCGAGTTTCAACAGTCGCATCGCTTCGACGTAGGCGACGTATTGCTCGGTCAAGCGAGCCACGTCCACCTGCAAAATGTCGATATTTTGTCGGCGAATCAGGTAGAGAAGGAAATCCAACGGGCCCTCAAAAGCGTCCATAAAGACTTCGAGGGCTTCGGGTGGGATATACAGGTCCTCGGGAAGCTTTTCGATCGGCTTCCCGGCGACCTTAACCAGCGGCAGTTCGACCTGCTGCTGAGGCGCTGCGGTTAGCTCCGCCAATTGAGTCCCATGGCCTCGCGCACCTCTTCCAATGTTGCGCGGGCAGCGTCCTGGGCCTTTTCACAACCCTCAGCAATGATGCCATTCACTAGGTCTGGATCGCTTTCATACTGCTGGCCACGTTCAATGAAGGGGGCTTGCTCAGCAATCATGGCGTCAATCACCGGTTTTTTGCATTCCAAACAGCCAATACCGGCGCTGGTGCAGCCGTCGACGACCCATTTCAAACGATCATCATCACTGTAGACGCGATGCAACTCGAACACAGGACACTTATTCGGATCGCCCGGATCGGTTAAGCGCACGCGATTGGTGTCGGTTGGCATCTTGCGGATCTTTTGATCCACGCTGTCGGGCTCTTCACGCAGTTCGATGAAATTGCCGTAACTTTTTGACATTTTTTGACCGTCAGTGCCTGGCATTTTGGCTTCTTCGGTCAGTAAGGCTTGCGGTTCCGGCAAAATCACTTTACCGGTCCCTTCGAGATAGCCAAACAGCCGTTCGCGGTCCGCCAGACTGATATTTTGCTGCTCTTTCAACAAAGCACGGGCCGTCTCGAGCGCCTCACCGTCACCGGTTTCTAAATAGGCTTTGCGAAGGCTTCGGTAAAGCTTGGCGGGTTTTCGGCCCATCTTACCGATCGCAGCCTCGGCCAAGGTTTCAAAATCCGGTTCACGTCCGTAGATGTGATTAAATCGACGAGCAACCTCGCGGGTGATTTCGACGTGTGCCACCTGATCCGCGCCAACCGGCACGTGACCGGCGCGATACATCAAAATGTCGGCACTTTGCAGCAAGGGATAGCCCAGGAAACCGTAAGTCGCCAGGTCTTTTTCCTTTAGCTTTTCCTGCTGATCTTTGTAGGTCGGGACCCGTTCAAGCCAACCCAACGGCGTCATCATGGACAGCAACAGATGCAACTCGGCATGCTCTGGAACGCGAGACTGCACAAATAATGTGGCGCTGGAGGGGTTCACACCCGCTGACAACCAATCAACAACCATGTCGAAGGTGGCGTCTTTGATGATTCGCGGGTCTTCATAGTGTGTGGTTAGCGCATGCCAATCCGCCACAAAGAAAAAGCACTCATACTCGTGCTGCAAGCGTGTCCAGTTTTTTAAAACACCATGGTAATGGCCTAGGTGCAAACGTCCGGTCGGGCGCATGCCCGAAAGAACTCGTTGATCCGTTTCAACCGCGCTCAATGCGTTGTCCTTATTCTACTTCAAAT
>JAAXJV010000109.1 GCA_012269655.1 Pseudomonadales bacterium | reverse complement strand
AAGTCGGGAAATTTTTCGATGATGGTATAGCCGTCGTCGCTTTTAGAACCGGAATTTAATACCGCCAGTGCGCACCGGCGGACCAGTTCATAGAGTCCCTCTTGCGTCTGGTCGGTCAGCATGGCGACTTCTTGTTGGTTAAGAAGGCTCAGGTGGGCTCGAGGACTGATACTGGTTGAGATGGTCTGCATAGTTTCTCCTTGATACTCCTGAGAGTAATGCAAGGGTATGACAACGCAATCCTTGAATTGGACCTTATTGACCCAAGCGACAGGCCATGGATCGCAAACCCAAACGCCCAGAACAGTGCGAGCTTTGCCAGCGAGCAGTGCCAGTTTTGACTGAGCATCACTTGATCCCCAAAAGCCGGCACCAGGACCGTAAACTGATCAAGGCTTACGGTAAACCGTTTATGCGCCTGCACATCGCATGGTTGTGTTTGCCATGCCACAAACATATTCACCGTATGCTGACCGAGCGACAGTTGGCCTATGAGTATTCTAGTGTCGATAAGCTCAGAACTCATTCAGATGTGGCAGATTTCGTTCGTTGGCTGGCGTCAAAGCCGACGGATTTTTCTCCCAAAACTTCTCGCAGGGCGCGCCGATGAATCGTTATGCCTGGCTTCTTTACCAACAAGATTTACGGGCGTGGTTAAAGGCCGAGTTGCAGTGTGAACATATCCGTGCCACGGATGCTCTGCTGGATTTACCCAAGCCTATGGGTCAGGTGGATCAAGATGCGTTGCAACGATGGTGTGAAGTTTGGCTGAGTGATGCTGGTTGGCAGGCGTTGAAACAGCGCTCAAAGGTGGCAGTGCTCCCGCGCCGGACCTGAATTGCTCGCGCAGTGACATGGGTGCATCGAGTGTTAGCGTTGGTGATGAAATCAGTGTCAGTGCCAGCAGCCATCGATAACTAAACTGTGCTGGCGCCGCGGGCACCAGCGCAGCCAGTTCTGTCCGCTGCTTCGAGTTGAAGATCAATCCCGATTGAAGCTGTTGGCGATAGGCTCTGCTGAATCCGCGGGTCTTGGCACAAAGGTGCCACGCAATTTGCGCAATGGAGTAACAGTCCATGGCGGGCGAGGCCGGTGTTTTTGTTGCCAATTCGGGCGCACTAAACAGTGGGTGAAAGTGCTGTACGGGCTGACCGATCTTGCAAGCATTGCCCAGATCCAGGATGCAAACCTCCCCCTGCTCTGAAACCAATAGATTGTCCGGATGCAGATCGCCATGGATTAGCCCCTCATCATGAAGCTGTCCAATCGCCTGGGTGAGATGCTTGAGTACACGAATGACCCATTGGCTGTCCAACCGCGGGCGATCCAAATAATGAGCCAACTTGGGCCAGGGGCAATACTCAAACACCAGCGCCCCTGACGGATCTTGGTCCAAAAGCGTTGCGAATCCTGCTCGCGGTTGTTTAGCCAGTTCTATTTCCTGACGTTTATGTTTTTCCTTTAACACGACCCAACGAGACAAGGTCTTATCTTGGGCCAGTTGCACCCCCGGTGCCAGCGGCCTAAAAATTTTGTATCGAATATTCATTGGCATTCCCAACGCAATTGACTCGGCCCATGTTGCATGGCTTGGTCTGAACGCTGTGGTGGGCCTAATATTCTCGGTTGTCGCAGGGGGTTGTCGCTTGAGCGCAGACCGGTTACCACCAACCAAGCATCGCTGGTCTGTAGTACCTCTTTAAGCACTTGTTGAAATAACGGCGCGTTTGGCTGCTCAGCAAAATCCAACCACAGCCAGCCTTGATTCGCGTAATGGCGTTCAAAGGCGTCAATGGCTAGGCTGAAACCCGCAGCGCCGCCTCCAAATGCTTGCCAATCTAAATCAACGCCGCAGCCGCCCGGTCCGCCTAGATCAAACCGATACAAGCGGGTTTTGACCAAGCTCGCCTGCAGTGTCTGTATCTGATTAGAAAGCGTGACGCGATCTGCCTGAAGTTGGGCGTGATTTTGTTTCTCTACCTCCAGCGCTAATCGAGTGCGGGTGAGTTCTATTTTTGGCACCAATGTTTGACCGCCAGTCGCTTTTTCTAGCCAATTCACAGCGGTCAGCGGGTCTGCATTTCGCCCCATTCCGTGACGGTGCATGTAACTCAGATACCAGGCCGCAGAGTCATCACCCAGTCGATAGGCGCTCAGAAATGCGCGATATGCGTTCTGGAAGTTCGGTGGCTGGTCATGCAGTGCCCATTGCCCTAGTTGGATCCATGCCTCTGGGTCACCCGCATCGGCTTGTATTTTGATTTGAGACCGAAACACCCCCGCGTCACGAACTGAAAACTGCCCCCCTTTGGCTAAACAACTGGCCCGTTCTTCAAAGGTCTTTTCACCCGGTGTTCGCCAGCTTTGCTGCCCCAGCTGATGATAGACAGGGGGCAGTTGGCAGGGACCCTCTGGGGCCTCCAGGCTTTGACAACCGGCCAGGCAGAGCATGACGAAATACAGTCCTTTGTGATTCATGCGCTCAGTTTTAAGTGATCTTGAAAGCACTGACCTCGTCTGAATGTGCGATGCCCTTTTTGACGAGGGAGCGAATCGCCAGCTGCCGTAAAAACCTTCTCCGAAACAACTCAAGGATGATCAAATGAAAAGGAAACTAATGGCGTTGATGGTCTGTGCTTCCACCCAGAGTTTGGCGGTGGAATTGGTGGTCTCTGCTCATCAGGCTGACCCGGCCTCAAGTACAGGATTCACAGTGTTTTTTGGCGTTTTTGGAACCAGCGGTCCGTTCAACGAATTGGATCATCAGGTGGACTATCGGACCAGTTTGGGCGAGGGCAGTTTGATGTTTGATGCGGGGCAACGGGCTGGGATCGATGTGGCGATTACCTCGGGCGTTGAAATTTTGAATCCAGAGGATTTTGAGCGAGTCACCAATGGCGCAACCAGCGGAATTGAAGGGGCCTTGAATGTGCCGGTTCAAAATTTCGTTGTGCCCAATAACACTCCAGTGAACTGGCAGGCCATCCGCAGTCAGCTGATTCAACAGTCTGAATACGACAGTGCCCGTTTTCACTACCAGATGGATGGGT
>JAAXJV010000129.1 GCA_012269655.1 Pseudomonadales bacterium | reverse complement strand
TGTCTTTCGCCACCATCGCCATGGACGCCACTGGCGTGCGCAGTTCGTGCCCGATAACGGCGAACATTTCCTTCTGGCGCTCGTTGGTCTGGCGTTGTTGCTCTAACAGCGCAGCGGTCTGATCTTGTTCACGTAGGCGGTAGGCGAGAGTAATTGAGAAAATGAGTGCCTCTGCCAAACTCCCAATCGCATAACCTGATGCATACGACTGGGGTAGAGCGCCATTGACGGCCAACAGCGCGAACGCCACTCCCGCTAACAAAAAGCTCCATCCCAATAGAATTAATCTACTGAATGGTCTTTGAGCGACTACGGCTACGATCACTTGTGCGCTCAACATTGCAAGACCGAAAGGTTGAACCAGTTCAACAGTTGATTGAGCTGATTCGTCCAAGCCTGATGTCAAAAGTAGACCACAGTAGAGTGCGCCGAAAGCCACTATGCCCCAGCGAACTGATTTGAATCGAAATTGCCCAAATAATGAGGCGAGAAAAACCATACCGCAAACCAGGACAAGGGTCGCAAAGGGTAGGAGATAAGAGGACGGTATATCCAAACTACGAATCTCAATGCCCTGAACAATAACCATAGGAAGGAGGACAGCAACGTAGAGCCATTGCACAGATTCTCGAGAAATAAAAGCTGCTGCTATGTTGTAGACAAGCACAACCAAGAGAGCCAGAAAAAGCCCGAAACGCAATTTCTCAAAGCTAGTGTTGTCAATATTTGCTTGATTCAGGCTTTTTATTTCATAACCCAAGTCAACCCCATATGGCGATGTAACTCTGAAGTACTGTGTTTTTGAGCTATTGTTCAACAGCTCAATTGGAAAACTTGGGATCAGCGTCGGCATCGCGCGTTCATTCTTGGCAACAGCGCGTCCACTTATTTCAATGAGGGTGGCGTTTTCTTTACTTTCGTATGCGCTAACCGTTAGTACAGAAAAATCAAACTGAACCACTTGCGTCTGCCGCTCATCAGTATCGTTCGTCAGCTCAACCCGAATCCAAAACGCCGAATCGCTAAAGCCAATATTGGTGTCGGTGGTCTGAACGAAAGCGTCAGGCATCGCAACGACATCTTCAAAACTCAGTGAAGCCGTGGTGTCTTCAAAAACCCAAATACCGTCCGCAGGCGAATCCGCCGCCATTGATAGGCGGGACAGCAAGGCCAGGATGATCAGTGCCAGTAATTGAGTACGCATGCCTTGTCGCTAAAGCTTGTGACAGGGTACGTATATCTACTATATCGGTTGGGGGCAAGGTACAGGTCCAATGGACCTTGCTCTGGGATCCCTTGCCTGGCGCCGTTAGCGCTGCCAGTAAACCTCGGTCCCACCGTCACGGCGGCATAGAGATCGGGCGAGGATAAACAGCACGTCACTGACTCGATTCAAATACTGCTGGCAGGCCATACGAACGTTGTCGTCTTGATGGCGCAGGGCCACGACGCTACGCTCTGCGCGTCGAGCGACCGCACGCGCCACATGGCAGTGACTGGCGGGCAAGGTTCCGCCGGGCAGAATGAACTCTTTAAGTGCAGGTAATGGCTCGTTCAGGCGGGCGGCGTGGGTTTCGATCTCAGCCAGATGCTCGTCGGTAACCAGCTCAAAGCCCGGTACAGCCAATTCACCGCCTAGATCGAATAAATGGTGTTGTAGAGCGCTCAGCAGGACTTGTTCAGGGTCCTGATCATCCAAGGCACTGCGCAATACGCCGATGTGACTATTGAGTTCATCAACGTCGCCGATCGCCTGCATCCGAATGTGATCTTTCGGAATACGTGAACCGTCACCCAAGCCGGTGGTCCCGTCATCGCCAGTTCGTGTCGTGATCTTGCTGAGTCGATTGCCCATGTCTATTCCCGTTTCTCAAGGAGCAGAGTATTGGGGTGCAGTGCAATTAGCTCAAGCAGGCTGCCAAAAATAATGTTGGGCAACTTTGCCAGATATCACATGGATCCCTTCGTTTTCTAACAAACGCTGCTGCTTCTGAAAGCGAGGGTCTTGTTCGTTAAACGCTAGATGACCGCTTGATTTCATCACCCGATGCCAGGGCAGTGTGGAATCCTGGGGCAGGTGTCCCATTAAACGTCCAACCCAGCGCGCACGCCCGGGTAGCCCCGCCATCCGGGCCAACTGACCATACGCCACGACTTTTCCGGCCGGAACATCCGCAAGAACCGTGAATATCCGCTGTTCAGGCGTCATCAAATCCGTAGTGCGCCATCAATATCCAATACGCGGCCGCTGAAATAATCGTTTTCTAGGATGAACTGGACACCCTGAGCGATTTCGTCCGGAAGCCCTAAGCGTTTGGCGGGGATTCCAGCCGCGATTTTCTCGAGCACGTCGTCGCGCATCGACAGTACCATTTCGGTTCCGACAAACCCCGGCGCAATCGCGCCGGTCCGGATGCCGTAACGCGCCAATTCTTTGGCCCAGGTCACGGTCATGGCGGCAACGCCTGCTTTGCTGGCCACGTAATTGGTTTGGCCCAGATTGCCATGACGGCTAATGCTTGAAATGCTGACAATGCAGCCTTTTTCGCCCGCCTCAACCATGTGTGCGGCGACTTCTCGGGTGCACAAAAAGACCCCGGTCAGGTTGACGTCCAACACAGCATTCCACTGTTCCAGACTCATTTTTTCAGTGACTTGCCCGTCTTTTGCTTTGATAAGCAATCCATCGCGGGTGATCCCTGCATTGTTCACCAATCCCGAAATCGTGCCCTGCTGCTCGACAATGCTGGCAACGGTTTGTTCGACGTCTGATTCTTTGGCGACGTTGCATAGATAGCCCTGGGCACTGGAACCCAGCTCGGCCACCTGTGCACAGGTCGCATCCAGCGCTACTTGATTCGTGTCTACCAGCGCGAGCCGGGCGCCCTGCTTGGCTAATCGCAAAGCCATGGCCTGACCCAGTCCCTGGCCTCCGCCGGTGACCATGATGAGTTTGTCGTTTAGTTGCATACGTAAGGCTCCCAAAGATGCTGTGCATACCCTACGAAACTTGTGCGGCGCAGAAAAGTCTACCTTTGGTTCCAGCTGTGTTAGCGTGCTGAAAAATTTTGAGGGCCCGTCATGCCATTTCTGTTGTTCTTAACCGTTCCGATTATTGAAGTTGCGATCTTGGTGCAGGTTGGGGGCGTGATCGGATTTTGGGCGACCTTGGGATTGGTGGTGCTGACGGCGGTGATTGGCGCGCAACTGCTCAAGTCCCAGGGTCGTGCGCTGTTGATGGCGGCACAAGGACGGTTGGAGCAGGGGCAGTTGCCGCTGAGTGAATTGGCTCAGGGACTTCTGGTCGCCATCGGGGGTGCCCTGTTATTGACGCCGGGTTTTGCAACGGATGCATTCGGGTTCGCTTGCCTGCTTCCGGGCACCCGACTGGCGATGGGACGCGCGGTTCAACGCTGGCTCGAGCCAAGGTTGGTCAGGGTTAATCCGGGCCCTGGTTTCGGTCCCGGTCCCGGTCCCGGTCCCGGATCAAATTCCCAGACCGGCGATGTGATCGACGGTGAGTTTAGGCGCGACGATTGAATCCGTCTGAATACGCCTATTACGCAGCGATTGCCGATTCTAGCTATACCGGTCATTTGCCAGCAGGCGTTTGGGCTGCTTCACATCGCTGGCATGGCTTATCGCTCGGCCTTCAAGAAACTGGCGTTGCACATGAGCGTCTGGCGTCAGACGCGGGTTTAACCGTTCAAGCACTAGAGGATGATTCAGGGCCATTGCTGGTCTTTGGTGGTACGACATCCGGCCCTGGTAAGCAACGCGACACATGGGACCGAGGGCTGACAAATTGGCCGATGCATCTCGCGCAGTGGGTGACAAACATCCAAATGAGCGTGGGTCGGATTCCGGACAATCTTGAGTTGGCCCATCAAGTTTTTAAAGCGATCAGCCGGGGCGACTCAGAAAAGTGGCGGTTAGTGGGGCATTCCAAAGGGGCCAGTGAGGCGATGGCTGCGTCCTCTGCCGGAGGGACATATATTGCGTTTGCTTCCCCGGGGTTGCCCCAGGCGTGGATCGAGCAACACGGAGCCGGGTCGGGCGTTCATTGTTCAGTTGAAGAGGATCCTGTCACCAGCCTCTGTCAGCAAATCCCCTGGCTGGCTCAGCCGGAACCCACCCAGTGGGTTTCGGTGCCCAATGATACCCCTGTGCTAAGTCGACATAACGACTTTGCCCATTGGATTAATCGATGGTCTAAGGCCTAAACGGCGATTTTTTTCACACCGTGACTTGAAAGTCATTTGAGCGCCCACAACAAGGACGTTGCTCGGGACAACGCAAGCTTTGTCTTCACGGATTTTTCCGAGCAGGGATGCAAAGGTTGCCGCGTTGTCGCCAGCGTTGCGAAAAGACTAACTTCGAATAAATAGTGAGAGAGATAGCGATGAAAATTCGTCCTCTACAGGATCGTGTTGTGGTTCGCCGCATGGAAGAAGAAACCAAAACTTCCGGCGGTATCGTGTTGCCGGGTAGTGCTGCAGAAAAGCCGAATCAAGGTGAAGTCGTAGCAGTTGGTCCTGGTAAAACCCTAGATAACGGCAGCGTAAAAGCTGTTGACGTGAAAGAAGGCGACACCGTCGTGTTCGGCCAATACTCAGGCTCAAACACCATCAAGGTTGACGGCGAAGAGCTGTTGATCATGAGCGAGAGTGAAATCTACGGCGTCATCGAAAACTAATTTCTAGGAGAGAATTCATATGTCAGCAAAAGACGTACAGTTCGGCGACAGCGCTCGCCAGCGCATGCTAGAAGGCGTAAACGTCCTAGCCAACGCAGTAAAAGTTACTCTGGGTCCCAAGGGCCGTAATGTAGTATTGGACAAGTCTTTCGGTGCACCCACCGTAACCAAAGACGGTGTCTCGGTTGCCAAAGAAATCGATCTGAAAGACAAGTTCGAGAACATGGGCGCCCAGATGGTCAAGGAAGTGGCTTCACAGGCAAACGACGTTGCCGGTGACGGTACGACGACAGCAACCGTTTTGGCACAGGCCATCGTCACAGAAGGTCTGAAGTCGGTTGCAGCCGGTATGAACCCCATGGATCTGAAGCGCGGTATCGACAAAGCCGTCAAGGTAGCGGTAGACGCGATCCACGACATGGCTAAGCCTTGTGCAGATTCTAAGGCGGTTGCTCAGGTCGGTACGATTTCAGCGAACTCGGATTCAGCCGTCGGTCAGATCATTGCAGACGCAATGGACAAAGTCGGCAAAGATGGCGTCATCACCGTTGAAGAAGGCTCAGGCTTTGAAGACGAGTTGGACGTTGTGGAAGGTATGCAGTTTGACCGCGGTTACCTGTCGCCTTACTTCGTGAACAACCAAGACAACATGACAGCCGAGCTGGACGACCCCTTCATTCTGTTGGTAGATAAGAAGATCAGCTCAATCCGTGACCTGATTCCTCTGCTAGAAGCCGTCGCGAAGGCCGGTAAGCCTCTGTTGATCATCGCTGAAGATGTCGAGGGCGAAGCCTTGGCCACTTTGGTCGTGAACAACATGCGTGGCATCGTGAAAGTAGCCGCAGTTAAGGCGCCTGGTTTCGGCGATCGTCGTAAGGCGATGCTGCAGGACATCGCGATCCTGACCGGTGGTACTGTCATCAGTGAAGAAGTCGGCCTAAGCGTCGAAGGCGCCACGTTGGAAGATCTGGGTACCGCAAAGCGCGTTCAGATCAGCAAAGAAAACACCACGGTCATCGATGGTGCAGGTACTGCAGCCGACATCCAAGCGCGCGTGGGTCAGATCGAAGCGCAGATGGAAGATACGTCTAGCGATTACGACCGTGAAAAGCTGCAAGAGCGCAAAGCCAAGCTGGCTGGCGGTGTTGCGGTGATCAAGGTCGGCGCAGGTTCTGAAGTCGAAATGAAAGAAAAGAAAGCGCGTGTCGAAGACGCACTGCACTCAACTCGCGCTGCGGTTGAAGAAGGTGTGGTTGCCGGTGGTGGCGTGACTCTGATCCGTGCACTGCAGGCGATCGGCGACTTGAATAGCGATAACGAAGACCAAAACGTCGGTATTGCTCTGGCTAAGCGTGCGATGGAAGCGCCCATGCGCCAAATCGTTAGCAACGCCGGTGGCGAGCCCAGTGTCGTTGTCGACAAAGTCAAAAACGGCGAAGGTTCATTCGGCTTCAACGCTGGTACCGGTGAGTATGGCGACATGCTAGAGATGGGTATCCTGGATCCTGCAAAAGTCACTCGTTCTGCACTGCAGGCGGCGGCTTCTGTAGCTGGCATGATGATCACCACTGAGTGCATGGTTACTGAATTGCCTGAAGACAAGCCTGCGGCTCCTGCACCTGACATGGGTGGCATGGGCGGTATGGGCGGCATGATGTAAGCCGCTTCAGAGCAGGCTATATCTGCTCTGAACTGCCTAATGGCTAGAAAACCCGCTTCGGCGGGTTTTCTTTTGCCTGTTATTTTGTGGTCGTCAGAAAATCGAGCAATCGCAGGCGCTTTAAGCTAGGGTATTGGCCATGAAAATTACCACCGGCTACCAGCCTGGCGTCATCGGACGGGTGACCCAGATGCAGATCGATTACTACGCAACGCATCACGACTTTGGTGCGCATTTCGAGCGACGTATTGCCACTGAGCTGTCTGAATTGGTTGGACGCTTAGACAACCCTCGCAATGCTATTTTTTGTAGCGTAATTAAAAGTCAGATCGTTGGGTCGATTTCTGTTGATGGTCAGCAGGCGGATCCCAATACTGCTCGGATGCGCTGGTTTATTACAGACGCGGAATACAAGGGGCGTGGCATCGGTCGAACATTGATCGAGCGCGCATTGCGTCACTGTGAAGCCCAAGGACTCAACCGGGTAGTGTTGTCGAGCTTCGAGGGCTTGGATCCAGCTCGAGCGCTGTATGAATCCTTCGGGTTTAAGTTGATGACCGAGCAGCCGGGTCAACAATACGGTGCCGAGGTGCTAGAACAGGAGTTCGAAAGGATCGGTGATAGCTGAATCATCGAACTGGCAAAAAAAAGCCCCGATTGAAACCGGGGCTTTTTTATTTCTAAGTCGGCTTATTTAGCGAACTGCTCAGAAACGAATTCCCAGTTAACCAGCTCCCAGAAAGCTTTTAGGTAGCTAGGACGGGCGTTACGGTAGTCAACGTAGTACGCATGTTCCCAAACGTCACAGGTCAACAGCGGGGTGTTGCCTTCAGTTAGGGGGTTGCCTGCGCCGATGGTGCTGGCCAATTCCAACTTGCCCTCAGCGGTTTTTACCAGCCAGCCCCAGCCAGAACCGAAGGTAGTGACAGAGGTCTTGGTGAACTCTTCTTTGAATGCCTCAAAGCTACCAAAGGTTTCATTGATCGCATCGGCCAGCGCACCGGTGGGCTCGCCACCACCATTGGGTGACAGGCAGTTCCAATAGAAGGTGTGGTTCCAGACCTGAGCGGCGTTGTTGAATATGCCACCGGATGAAGCAACGATGATGTCTTCCAGTGACTTGCCTTCGAATTCAGTGCCGGGAACCAGATTGTTCAGGTTGTCGACGTAGGTTTTGTGGTGTTTGCCATGGTGGAATTCCAGCGTCTCTTCAGAGATGTGGGGGGCCAAAGCGTCTTTTGCGTAGGGCAGGGCAGGCAGTTCAAAGGCCATGATGTGCTCCAATTAGGTTAGTGTAGGTTTGTGCGAACAATAAGGGCGCGAGTGACGGTTTTCAATGACCTTGCTAGACTGCGCGCAACGATAAGGAATGCTCCATGCGTCAAGAACCAAAATTATCCGATCTGGACAGCCTAGATGAGGCCGCACCCGGTACTGCCGCGCCGGTTAATGCTCGCCCCACGATACAAAAGCGAGGCATGGGTTTTTTCCCTTGGTTGCTGCTGTTGATTGCATTGGGTGGCGTTGCCGGTTTGGGTTACTGGAACCTGAATTTGCATGGTTCGGCCCAGTCACAAGGCCAAAATCAGTCGCTGCAATTGGGCTCGATCGAGCGCCGATTCGATGAGTTACAAGAACGGTTTGAACAGCAGGGTGTGGCCTTGACTCAACAAAGTTTGCTGGCCAAAGAATTGCAAGAGCGATTAGACCTGGTATCCGGTCAGGGCATCAGTGGCAACGCGGCCTCGATTGATCGTTTGGAAGCTCAAATTATTCAGGTCGACAAAGCCACCCAGCGTCAGTCAGGTCGCCTGGACACACTGATTGACGAGTTAGGCCAGTCCAAAGACCAGGATCAAAACTTGGATCAGCAGGTGGGCGAATTGCGTGCTGAACTTCAGAATCAATCGACCTTGCTGAATGGCTTTACTGCACGTTTGCAGGGGCAGTCTGATCGGATGGACGCGCAGGACGAGCGTATCGCAGCGGTGCCTAGCCTGTTGAGTGCGGGCGAGGTTCAGATTGAACGTTTGTTGGCTGATGTTCAGCAGATCCGCGGGCAATTGACTGTGATGGACGAACGCATCGCGCTACTGGGCCGTGAAATCGAGCTGGGCAAGCAATTCCCAACGGTTGATGTCGAAGCCCTTGCGTTAGATGTGGCTGAGCTGCAGCGGTCGCTGGGTGACAAAAACATCGAATTGCGTGAATTGTCAGATCGTCTATCTGCGGTTGACCAATTCCGCCAACAAACCAACCAAACCCTGTTCCGGTTAGAGGACGGCATTCGAGCCCTACAATGAGCCTTGGTACATTACTGAACGAGTTAGAGGCTGAGCTGATCAAGCAAGGCTTGCACACCCCAGATCGTCCCAGTGACGAGGCGCTAGCCAGCACTCAGCCCTTTGCCATCGATACCATGAGCTTCCCCTGTTGGTTGCAATGGATTTTTATCGAAAAGATGCGTCAGGTAATCGATGCCGGTGGCGCGCTTCCACAGCCCTGCCATATCTCTGAGATGGGCGAGATGTATGCACGTGAAGCGCATTTTCCCGCAGAATTGGTACAGTTGTTAAAACGAATTGACGACTGCATTAACGACGCCTGAATCGAGTCGATTTACAACCCGCGGCAGATCATTAAACTGCCGCGAAAAATAATACGAGATCCCCTAATGAGTACTGAAAATCCTTGGTGGCGCGGCGGCGTCATTTATCAGATTTATCCCCGTAGCTACGCCGATGCGAATCAGGACGGCGTAGGCGATTTGCGTGGCATCACTGAAAAGTTAGATTACGTTGCCAGTCTGAATGTGGATGCGATTTGGCTGTCGCCATTCTTTAAGTCGCCGATGAAGGACTTTGGCTATGACGTGTCGGATTACCGCGACGTCGATCCGACGTTTGGAACGCTGGACGACTTTAAGGCGCTATTGGAAAAAGCGCATCGCTTGGGCATTAAAATCATTATCGACCAGGTCATCAGCCATACCTCAAACGAGCATGCTTGGTTCCAAGAAAGCCGCCAAAGTGCCACCAATCCGAAGGCCGACTGGTATATCTGGCAGGATGCGAAGCCGGACGGAACGCCGCCCAATAACTGGATGAGTATTTTTGGTGGGACGGCTTGGGAGTGGGACAGTCAGCGCAAGCAATATTTCATGCACAACTTCCTGCGTGAGCAACCGGATTTGAATCTGCATAATCCTGAAGTTCAGGACGCGGTGTTGGGCGAAATGCGGTTTTGGCTCGAGCTAGGTGTAGATGGTTTCCGTCTGGATACCGCTAACTTCTACATGCACGATCCTGAGTTCCGGGACAATCCGCCTCGGGATATGTCGAACTTTGATGCGGGCGTGGGTGGTACCGCCGACAATCCGTATTTCTTCCAGGAGCATGTCTACGACAAAGATCATCCGGATAACTTTGCATTCTTGGCCCGTATCCGAGCTTTGTTGGACGAATTCGGTATCACCACGACGGTTGGTGAAGTGGGCAGTGACGATCCCTCCATGGCGGCACAGTACACCCAGGGCAATGACAAGCTTCACATGGCCTACAGCTTTGATTTTCTAAATGACACCGTAGGCGCAGCGCACATTCGCAAGACCATTCGTCAGATGGAAAACATGATCGGTGATGGTTGGCCGTGCTGGGCACTATCGAATCACGATTTCGCCCGCGTAGTGAGCCGCTGGAAGGGGTATGGTGGCGATGCCCGTCAGCGTGCACTGCTGTTTAATTTATTGCTTATGACGCTCCGAGGTAGCGTAAGCCTCTATCAGGGTGAGGAGCTGGGCCTAGAGCAGCCGATTTTAGAATTTGACGAGTTGGTCGACCCATACGACATCATGATGTTTCCACATCACGTAGGCCGTGACGGCTGCCGTACGCCCATGGTTTGGGAGTCAGCGGCCGATAACGGCGGGTTCAGTGCGGTTAAGCCATGGTTGCCCGTGCGAGATCACCATGCTGAGTTGGCCGTTGACGCGCAAATTGCACCGGACAGTGTCCTCAATCTGACGCGCTCCATGATCCATTGGCGAAAACATCTGCCTGCTTTGGTTCAGGGTGATATTCAGGTCGTCGAGCGCGACGATGAAGTCGTAGAGTTTACGCGGACTCATAACGGCCAAACGCTATGGGTAGCGCTGAACATGGGGCAAAGCGCAGTCAGTATCCAGCCTCCAGCCGGCGCTCAAATCATCCGTGAGGCATTCTTATCTAAGGATACCGAGTCATTGGCACCCCTGACTGGCACGGTGTGGTCGCTCTAGATGCGGCCCTTCGTTGAGCTTTGGGGCATGGCCTGTGAACGCTTCGGCGGCGAGGCCATGCTGGAAGCCGTGTTGTATTCGGTCAAGTCTCAGGACGAGTTGCGTCAGGTTACTGATGATCGTTGGTTGAGTGCCTTCAGTCATTGCGTTTTCCGTGCTGGATTTAGCTGGGAAGTGGTGCGCAAGAAATGGCCGGATCATGAACGTGTCTTCCATGAGTTCGACACCATGCGCTGTGCCATGCTGGGCCCAGACGAGCTCGAGGCCTTGGTCAAAGACTCGAGCATCATTCGCAATCACATCAGTATTAAAGCGGTGCGCGACAACGCGATTTTTATTCGAGAGTTAACCAGCGAATATGGCGACCGTGGACAGGCCTTGGCCAATTGGCCCGAGACCGATCAGATCGGTTTGATGAAGGTGCTCAAAAAGCAGGGCAATCGGTTGGGTGGCATGTCGGGTTGTCATGCGTTGCGCCGGGTGGGAAAAAGCGCGTTTGTGCTGACCCGAGATGTGAATAACGCGCTTATCCGCGAGGGGGTAATCGATAAGCCGGCCAGCAGTCAGCGTGATTTAAAGCAGGTTCAGGCAGCCATGAACATCTGGCATGAGCAGTCCGGCCGGCCCATGACCCACATCAGCCAAGTGCTTGCCTTTAGCGTGTCTTAGCCTGGGCGTCCAGCGCCTGTGCTTCGCTGATTGAGCGGTTTTCCGCATCGACGAACACCTTAGCCGGCACGTGCCCATCGCATTCCTCTGGGCTCATTTGGATCCAGCTGGCGATGATCAGCAGGTCACCCACTTCGGCTCGACGAGCCGCTGAACCATTGACGGAAATGGTGCCGCTTCCCGCCGGTGCCTCGATCGCATAGGTTTGAAAGCGCTCGCCGTTGGATACGTTCCAAATATCAATTTGTTCGTATTCCACCAGGCCCGCCTGTGCCATCAAATCGGCGTCAATGGCGCAGGATCCAACGTAATGCAATTCGGCAGCCGTCACCGTGACCCGGTGCAGCTTGCTTTGCAGCAAAGTTCTGAGTTTCATTACAGAGGATCTTGAGGTCCGTTAAACAAGCGCGCGCAGTGTAGAGCTTAAACTCGCGGATCTAAACCCAGACCTTAGAATCCCAAGGTGGCCCCGGCAGGATCGTTCGTTGCCCGAACGCGGTATAAGCTGGCCTCGCCACTGACACAGGGTGTCAGGGAGCGTTTCAGATCCGCTGCGACCAATACGGTATCGCCTGGGTTAATTAGGACTTCGCCAAATTCTCCACTCAGCTTCCAATGTCCGCGCATGCCCATCAAGACCTCGGGCTGCTCGGTTCTATAGGCGCCGGTCAATGAATTTCGCGACACGAAATCTACTTCGAATCCAGGCCGATCGTGAATGCTGGCCTGATCCCCAATCACTCGAGCAGGCTGGTAATCGGACAAAGCCATTAAATCCCAGTAACGCCGAACAAAGCGTGGGACGACTTCAGCATTCGAGAGCTCTGGAAATGCCCCTAATTCCGCATCAGATAGCGGTTGCATGGGGCTGATACCCTCGGGTAACGACTGCCCAAGCTTGGTGTCATACAACTGACCGTTGTCACCGAGTACCAGTCCGTGTGCTTTAGCGTCTTCCAACACCTGTGGCGCCCATACGACGCCACCACCGGCATCATCGCCACCCAAAACTGCCATGATCATGCCGTAATCGTCGCCGACATTCTCAAAGCCGCGGAAAACCGGCGTGGGAATATTGAAAATATCGCCTTCGTTTAAGACGACTTCACCGGCGGTGCCGTCCTGTCCCCAGAAGAATCGCCAGCGGCCCTTGAGGACAAAGAACACTTCAGCGGTTCGGTGCGTGTGAAGGGAATTGTTGCATTTGGGGGGCTGACCGGCCGCACCAATGTTAAAGCCGATGGCATCTGTACTGTGGACATG
>JAAXJV010000066.1 GCA_012269655.1 Pseudomonadales bacterium | reverse complement strand
ACTGGTGTGGTCAAACCCCATCCATGTTCAAACGTGCGAAGAACAGTCTGCTCAATATGGGTTACCCTGCAGACAAGCTGAAATATTATCGCGGCGGTATGCAGGCGTGGACTTCGCTGGGGCTGACCGTTGAAGGGGAAGAGGCACAATAAATGCGTGTTTTGGGAGTCATCGGAATACTTTGGGCCAGCACGACAATGGCGGCTGAGCGCTTTGATCCAGACACCGGTCTTCGGATCAACCATTACACCGAATCGACTCCCCAAAGCGTCCCGGGCGCGCAAACGATCAACGTGGAGCAGGCGTATCAGCTTTGGCAACAGGACGCGCTGTTTGTGGATGTGCTGTCTATCACTGTAGGTCGATATGACGAGTTGGATGGTTTCTGGCCAGAGGACACCCCAGTGCGAGAGAGTATTCCCAATAGCATTTGGTTGCCCAATGTGGGATTTGGTCGCCCAGATCAGGATATGCAGGATTATTTGATGAGCAACGTATCGGATCGCGCCCAGGCCGGTGATCCGATTGTGGTGTTCTGCATTGATAGTTGTTGGATGGGTTGGAATGCCACCCAGCATCTAGCCAATGCAGGCTACTCGAATGTGCATTGGTTTCCCCAGGGAACCGACGATTGGGGGCAGGCCGGCTATCCTCTGGTGGTGGTTGAGCCTATTCCTGTGGATGTCGACTGAATGGATTGTTAAGTCAGACCTGACTACGTAAGCTAGATAACAATAAGAACAAAGGAACGGCCATGGGCATGAAAGGCTTCTCCGACGAGTTTCAATCGCCGGAACATTACATCATTGATATTACCTATCGAATTTGGGAAGAACGCGGTTTAGAGCGAATCCGAGATTGGTACAGCGGTGACTGTCCAGTTAAGACCCCAATGTCTTTTTCTGTTGGCGTAGATCCGGTTATCGCGGGGACTCAGGCCACTCTGGATGAGTTTCCCGACCGTCACTTGTTGGCAGACGATGTGATCATCGGCGATTGGGATGACGAGGTGTTTTACTCCTCGCACCGTGTTCGTTCACCGGCACATAAATCTGGCGCAGGACTGTTTGGTCCGGCCCCCAGCGACCCTGTACCCATCACCATGCTGACGATTGCCGATTGTATCTGTAAGGCGGATCAAATCTTCGATGAGTACTTGGTGCGGGATAATTGCGGCGTGGCGATTCAATTAGGGATTGACCCCGCGGATCAGGCCAGGCGCATGATCGAAAATGGGAATCGCGACGGTGCGATGGCGGCAGAAGAGTTGGTGTCGCGTTGGAGTGATGAGTATCTCGAATGCGGCGAGGCGGCTTTGGCGGCCCCCGTCTTGGAAGCGTATCAAAAGCGTTTCGGCGCACTGGCCGGACAAGCGGATTGGCAAGAGTATTATGACCGAGCATTGCGGTTTGAAGGTTCCGGCCATCACTTGAGTTACGGACGCGAGCGCATGGCTCAATGGGATGCCTCACGCTTGCAAGGTTTGTCGGATGCAAAGTTCACTGCACATCATCTAATCGTTAAGCAAACGCCTGGAAAACCCGTCAGAGTTGCGTTGCGCTGGTCGCTGGCGGCAACCCATGCCAGTCAATCTATGTTTGGGCCGTGAAGTGGTGCTCGGGTGGCTTTACTCGGAGCGAGCCACTTCGAATTACGCGATGGGAAAATTCTGAATGAGTGGTGCATCTTTGATGAGCTGTCGCTCTACGCTCAACTCATGCTGAAATAAGAAAAGGCCCGCAGATGCGGGCCTTTTGCTGGCGCTCCTGTCGAGCTTAGCCGGCCAGCAGTTGGTTGACTCGACGAACGTAAGCTGCGGCGTCTTCCAAGTCGTCGCCTGCGGCCAAACGAGCTTGGTCAAACAGCACCTGAGTTAAGCTGGCGAATCGATCTTCATCGGATTCTTGATCCAGTCGCTGCAGTAAAGCATGCTCGGGGTTAACCTCTAAAATGGGCTTGCCCGCTGGCATTGATTGCCCCGAGGCTTC
Organism: Pseudomonadales bacterium; assembly: GCA_012269655.1. GTDB lineage: Bacteria > Pseudomonadota > Gammaproteobacteria > Pseudomonadales > Litorivicinaceae > Litorivicinus. The sequence continues at coordinate 1,070 of JAAXJV010000066.1, read as the reverse complement.
CAAGATTTTGCGCATCTGAATGCCCATGTCGTCCTCGTTGACCACCAGGCAGCTGGGTGATTCAACCAAGCGACCGGATACGCGAACTTCTTCGACAGACTCGCCCAGTACGTCCTGCATGCGCTTAAGCAGATCTTTTGCTTCCTTGGCTTTTTCCTTAAGTGCCTTGGCGTCTTCTTTGCTGGATAGCTTCTCGACGTCCACGTCACCTTTGGCGATGTCGACGATCTTCTTACCTTTATACTCACGCAGATGACTGACCAACCACTCATCGATACGATTGGAGAGCAACAGGACCTCTTTGCCTTGCTTGCGGAACAGCTCTAGGTAAGGGCTGCCTAATGCGTTGGCATGGCTGTCGGCGATGACCACATAAATGCTGTCTTGCTCTTCGCCGGCGCGTTCGATGTATTCATCCAGCGAGTGCACTTGATCCGCTTTGTCGTCTTCGGTCGAGGCAAAGCGCAACAGACCTGCAATTTTTTCCTGGTTCGCATGGTCTTCGGCCGGACCCTCTTTTAATACCTCGCCAAATTGTTCCCAGAATTTGGCGTAGGCCTCTTTGTCCTTCGCCAACTTGGTCAACAAATCCAGTGAACGCTTGGTAAGTGCGGCCTTCATGCTCGCCACTTGCGGGTCTTGCTGCAAAATTTCGCGGCTGACGTTTAATGACAGATCTGCGGTGTCGACTACGCCTCGGATAAAGCGCAGGTACAAAGGCAGAAACTCTTCGGCCTTGTCCATGATAAAGACGCGCTGGACATAAAGTTTTAGGCCTTTGGGTGCTTCACGATTCCAAAGGTCAAACGGGGCGCGGGCGGGTACGTATAACAGGCTGGTGTAGTCGAGTTTGCCCTCAACCTTGTTATGCGCATAGGTCAACGGATCTTCAAAGTCATGTGCGATGTGTTTGTAAAACTCGTTGTAGTCTTCTTTTTTGACTTCAGACTTGGGTAACGTCCACAGCGCCTTGGCGGTGTTGATAGTTTCCAGCTCGGTGGTGGGCTTGCCTTCGTCGTCACGCTTAAACATCTGAACCGCCACCGGGATGTGGTCAGAGTACTTGGTGA
>JAAXJV010000151.1:1856-3073 GCA_012269655.1 Pseudomonadales bacterium | reverse complement strand
GCGGGCGTTCCAAACCCGATCATTTTCCACCACCACCCTCGTTCAACCGATCAGCAAATTGCTGCAGTCGAATCTCAGGCGTTGGCGGTGAATCCCCGAACCATCGTGGCTCGGGATGGATTGTGTTTACAGGCCGATGATTTCAGCGGGTGCCCGACTGACAGCATCGATCGCGCGCTGCTCGGATAACGCGCCCTCGTCCACCAATTCTTGAAGCCCGCTCCGTAGCAGATGCAAGGTTTCTGCACCCGGCAAGCTTTGAGCAAACGGCAAACGTTTGTCCGCAATGGCGATCGGATGGTGGTCACTGCAGACCGCGTCGATCACGCCTTCTTCTACTGCTTCGATTAGAGCCTGGCGATCACGGGCGCTACGCAGTACTGGCTGCAGGCGATAATGGTAGTTGTAGCCCTCGATATAGGACTCGTCCCACAGCAGATGACTGATGGCAACATCGCAGGTGATGGGGAGCCCTTCGGCCTTGGCGCGTTTGATCAGACGGACCGATTCACCGGAGGATAATCGTGCGATGTGGGCTTTGACGCCGGTCTCGGCCACCAGTTGCAGATCCCTCGCCAAGGCAATGGTTTCAGCGGCGCTGGGTTGGGTCTCGAGTCCAAGACGCTGGGCGATCTCGCCGTCATGCGCGACGCCCTTGCCCAGTTCAGCGTCCAGCGGCATCAAATGCACGGGCATGCTCTGGCCGCGGGCGTAACGAAGGGCATTTAGCTGTACTCGGGTATTCTTCCAAGGCGCATGGCCTTGAGTTACGCCTACCACTCCCGCGGCTTTATATCGGCTCATCTCGGCCAGATGCTCGCCGTCCAATTCGAAGGTCACGGGGCCTAGTTTGGCCAATTTAACCGGCGAGTTTTCAGGCTCTGCTTCATAGGGCGGCAGCGTGAGCACGTCGTAGCCTAAGTCTTTGGCTGCCTCGGCGGTGGCCTGAGGATTCTCGCCTAGGCGCGCGCATAGATCGACCAGACCAATATTTTTTAAGCTCATGCTGGCATCTCCACACCCATGACCATGGACAGCACGGCCATGCGAACGGCGATTCCGTTGGTGACTTGCTGCAAGATGACGCTGCGCTCCGAATCTGCCAATTCACTGTCGATCTCGACGCCGCGGTTAATTGGGCCGGGGTGCATCACGATCGCATCCGGTGCGGCCCAGGCCAATCGTTGCATGGTCATGCCAAAGTCCCGGTGAAACTC
>JAAXJV010000151.1:0-1756 GCA_012269655.1 Pseudomonadales bacterium | reverse complement strand
CCGGTGCGGCCCAGGCCAATCGTTGCATGGTCATGCCAAAGTCCCGGTGAAACTCTGCCTCGCTGGGGAGCAAGGCGCTGGCCATGCGCTCTTTTTGAAGGCGCAGACAAATCACCACGTCAGCATCCTGGATACCGCTGTGCAAGTCGTCATGCAGGCTTCCGGCCAATCCTTCGCGAGGCAACAGCGTGCCCGGTCCGATTAGCCGAATGTTTTTACAGCCCAGTCCAGCCAGAGCGTGGACCTGCGATCGCACGACCCGCGAATGCCGGATGTCTCCGATGATGGCCACCTTTAGATTGGCGATATCGCCCTTTTGCTGGCGGATGGTGAACATGTCCAGCATGGCTTGGGTGGGGTGAGCGTGCAGTCCATCGCCGGCGTTGACGATGGCTAGGTTTGGTGTGCAGTGTTCGGCAATAAAGTGCGGTGCGCCGGACTGATTGTGCCGGACTACGAACAAATCAGCGCCCATGGCCTCAAGGTTCTTCAGTGTGTCGAGCAAGCTCTCGCCCTTAGCGGTTGCGCTGGTTGAGATATCCAAGCTGACCACGTCTGCGGACAGGCTTTTCGCGGCGATTTCAAAGGTCGTTCGCGTGCGGGTGGAGTTTTCGAAAAAGAGATTGACGATCGATTTGCCTTTCAGCAACGGCATTTTCTTGAGCTGCCGAGGATCATCGCCTAGAAATTGTTCTGCCCGATCCATGATTTGAGTCATCAGATCGTGGCTCAGGCCTTCGGTGGTCAGAAAATGCCGTAGGCTGGCGTCGGGGTTTAGCTGCAGTTGCGCGGTCGAGGGCATGCCAACTCCTATGTGTGCGGCGCAGTTATACCTCTAGCTGGCTTCAGAATCCAGAAACTGCTCCAGAATAATGCAGGCCGCCGCGCTGTCCAAAAGCCCAGCAAGGGTATCTGACTTACCCTGTAGCCCAGTGCGTTCCCGGGCCTCGCGTGTGGATAACCGCTCATCGACCAGGTGACAGGTCAGGTGAAACCGGCCATGCAGGCGTTTTGCGAACTTTCGAGCACGCTGGGTAATGGGGTTGTCTGTGCCATCCATATTCAAGGGTAAACCGACCACTAAGGCCTCGGGCTGCCACTGCGCGATGAGTTCGGCAACTTGCGCCCAGTCGGGCTGGCCTTCGTGAGCGTTCAGTGGCGTTTGCGGCGATGCTGTACCGGTCAAGGTCTGCCCGGTGGCCACCCCGATCCGGCGCAGTCCAAAATCAAAGCCCAAATAGGTCATGCTTGGCCGCTGAATTGACTGAGTTGATGGCGAGAGATGCCCATCGGGGCTAGAGCCTGATCAAAGCGCTGATGACTGGGCGTATCAAACAGCAGTGATTGATCGTAGGGCAACGATAGCCATGCGTTGTCGGCCATTTCTTGATCAAGTTGCCCCGCACTCCAGCCGGCATAGCCCAGAACAAACAGGGCGCGCCCACGATGCAATGCGTCCCGAGCCTCGGTTAAATCACTGGCGTGTCCGGTGATATGAAGGTGTTCAAAGGGCGATGTGCTTTGGCCAATCGGCGTTGGCGAAAGGACAAATCCACGCTCGGTTTCAACGGGGCCTCCGGCATAGATCGAGGTTTGTTTGTCATCCTCGTCAAAGTCCTGTTGAACCTCTTTTAGAATGTGGGCCAGATCGGTTTTGATCGGTTTGTTGACAACAAAGCCTAAAGCGCCGGCTTCGTCATGTTCGCACAACACAACGACGGCGTTCTCGAAGAAGCCTTCTTGGTGGGGCATGGCC
>JAAXJV010000156.1 GCA_012269655.1 Pseudomonadales bacterium | reverse complement strand
TTGCGAAGCTCGATAAGGCCACGATGGCCATCAGCCCGACCCAAGTCCGGCCGAGTAATCGATGGGAGCTACCGCCCTTTTTTCGCATAAATTGAGCAGCACCAATAAGAATTGAGAGTAACGCGCAGTACGTATGTAGCTGAATGATCCAGGGCGCTTGTAATAAGGCCGTCATACTGCTGCCCGCAGTCGCAGAACGAAGGTCGTTCCTGAATCTGAGCTGTCGCGGATAAAAATTTCACCGCCCGCTGCTTGCGCCGCTCTTTTTAGAAGCGCCAGGCCCAAACCGTGGGCGTCTCCGCCACGGCCCGACTTCAAACTGCTAAACATCGTAAACACCCTCTCCCAATCACGCTCGGGAATACCCGGTCCATCGTCGCTTACTTCGATTTCAACGATATCACCTTTTCGCTGACCGGTGATCTCGATATTTCCAGAGGTTTGATGGTGGTGCTTGATGGAGTTCATCAATAAATTTCTGAACATTAGCTCTATCAACGGCTCGGGCGCGCAAACATCTGGCAACTCGCCGATCGAAACAGAGAACTCATCCGTCTGATAGGTGGCCCAAGCGGCTAGCGCGATCTGGCGGGTATTCACTCGAGTGGGTTGTGAATCAGACCGCCCAATTCGGGAGTACTGCAAAAGCCCTTTTAGCATGCGGTCCAGGTTCTGAGACAAAACTTGGATTCGTTCTAGGTAACCTCGTTGCTCTTCGTCCAAGGATTTGGCTTCTTCGTTAAGAATTTCAGCATACTGCGAGATCGAGCGCAGTGGCGAGCGCAAATCGTGTGCAGCCGCAAAAGCAAATTCATCCAGATCCTTGTTACTTCGCTCTAACAGGGTTGCTTGATGCGCAGACGCTTCTGCGGCCGCTTTTTCTGCCTCCAATTGCTGACTTAATGCCGTCTGAGCCGTTCGTTGAGCTCCGAACCATTGAAAAGACACGTATCCCATTAGCAACATGAAGAGTGCCCAAGCTGGCCAGGCGATCACATATAAGTCTCTAGCCTCTGCACTGAGCTCGATTCTTGGCCATTGCTTCACGACCACTAAGTCGGGCGCGATCACTGGCAGCGCCAAGTTATCTAAAGGCACCTTTGCCCATGTGACCAAACCAAAAAGCCCGACCAGCGAGCCCGTTGACTCGTTCTGCATTTGGGATCGGTATGTGGCGACAGCCCCCTCAGCATCGATCGGGGCTCCCAACTGACTTGCCCAAACCTGAGCACCATCGGGACCCAAAATCCACTGCTCCGGCGATGAGAAGAATCCAAGCCGTTGCGGCTCATCGACCGCGGCTAACACTTGATCAAGAATCGGTCGAGCGTTGTAATTTAGAATCAAATAACCCTGTTGCTTGCCGCCCGGGACTGGCGTCACAAACCTGACCGTCGGCCGCAGAGGGTATTCAACCTGGCCTTGCTCGACATTCAGATCGATTTGGGAGATCCAAATGTAATCCCCAGGCAGTGCCTGAACCGCTTGAAAGTAGTCTCTGGCCGATTTGTTTTGCAAAGCCTCGCTCGGGATCTGAAGAACATGGCCGGCATCTCGCTGCAACCTGACCTGCTCGAGCCCCGTCGCGTCGATCCAGCGGGCCTGATGAATGTTTTCATCAATCAACATCAGGGTCTGAAATAGTTCTTGAAGGCTTTCAGTTTGGCCACTGACGCCCTTGGCCACCCTCGGATCATTACGAATACGCGCCAGTTGGTTTAAACCGTCGGCCAACTCAGATCGAATTGAAAATGCCGCAATTACAGCCTGGCGCTGATCACTCAGCGCTTGCTGCCGCTGGTCAGCTTCCAGCACGCTGCCGACCAACCAAGTTGTCGCTGAGGCTGAAATCAGCGCGAATATGCCGAAAAACTTAATCCACGGGTTCAAAACACGTCCCTGCAACCTTTCTAAACAGGTTTAAAAGTACGTTATTGAACCAGGATTGCCCGGAAGTCATTCACATTTGTTTGCGTTGGTCCGGTAATGACTTGATCGCCCAGCACTTCGAACCAACCATGCCCATCGTTATTGCTGATTGCTTGCTCGACCGAGTAACCCAAAGTTCGGGCTCGAGATAAGGTGGTCGAATCAATATAAGCGCCGGCTATTGCCTCGGCCCCATCGATTCCGTCGGTGTCACAGGCGATTGCGCTGATGCCCTCAGACGAGCCCAAGGCTTGTGACAGAGCCATTAAGAATTGAACGTTGCGCCCTCCGCGCCCGCCCCCAGTCACACGCACACTGGTCTCGCCCCCAGACAGGAGCAACGCAGGCTTCGACACGGGGCCGTCATAGGCTTTGATCTGTTGCGCGACGCCCGCCATGACCTTAGCCACTTCGTTGGCATCCCCTTCGATAAATCCACCCAAATTAAGTACGTTCAGCCCATGCTGTTCAGCCACTTCTTGAGCAGCTCGCAAGCTTTGCTGGGGCGTCGCAATCAAATGAAAATCACCCTCGCAACACGCAGGACGTGCCTCGAGAGAATCAAGAAAGTTGTTTAAGTTGGAATCGATTGAAATGTCGAACTCGTTAAGTAAATGACGGACTTGGTCGACGCCAGTGGGGTTACTGACGGTGGGACCACTGCCAATATCTGCCGGCACATCGCCCGTCACGTCCGAGATTGCCAAGGTGATTTGATGAGGGGTGTTGCAGGCCTGAGCCAACCGACCGCCAGCAATTTTCGATAGACACCGGCGAACGGTATTGAGTTGAGCAATATTGGCACCCCCATTGAGCATCTGCTGCGTAATTGCTTGAACCTGCGCCAGTTCGATGCCATCAGGTGGGCAGGCTGTTAAGGCTGATGCGCCGCCGGAAAGTAGAAAAATAACCCGATCCGTGGGTTGGATTTGGCGTGCGATATGCAACAGCGCATTCGCAGCATCGACCGAAGACTGATCCGGGATGGGATGCCGGCCGACCACGAGTTCGATATTTTTCAGCGGATGCGGCGCGTTACTGACCACCAAACCGGAATAATCGCCAAGATAAGTCAATTCAAAGATTTCGGCCATACGTCCGGCTGCTTTCCCTGCACCCAAAACCCAGGTGTGTCCGTCAAAACGCTCGGTCAAATAAT
>JAAXJV010000045.1 GCA_012269655.1 Pseudomonadales bacterium | reverse complement strand
TGCCAGTCGGCTTGGCACAGTCCGATGGCCAAGCTGTCGCGGTGGCACATGCGGGCTGGCGTGGGTTGGCCGAAGGCGTCATAGAAAGCGCTTTAGAGCCCCTTCAAGGCGACGTGGTGGCTGTACTGGGTCCTTGCATTGGCCCGGCGGCGTTCCAAGTCGGGCCCGAAGTACGCGAAGCCTTCGTCTCACAAAACCCAGCTTGGTCACATTTCTTCATGCCGGATTTGGGGGATCGGTTTCTGGCAAATCTGCGCGGGTTAGCGCGGGCTCGTTTATCCGATTTGGGGGTCCAAGTGGTTCAGGACATGGATCAATGCACGGTCAGTGATCCAGAGACCTGGTTTAGTTATCGCCGTGAATCGCCCGGCGGGCGCATGGCGATGGTGCTATGGCGTGCTTGAATCGTACTGATCTGTACCCACTTTTCATTCGCAACGAGGGAGAATTGCTATGCGAATGGAAAAGCTCACGACGACGCTTCAAACCACACTCGGTGAAGCCCAATCTTTGGCGGTAACCGCCGGACACAGCAACCTAACTCCAGCGCACCTTTTCATGGCTTGGCTGAGTGATGCTCAAGCGGGCATGACCAGCTTAATTGCACGCTCAGGCGCCCGAATTGATCAATTCAAACCTGCCGTACAGGCTATTTTGGATGGCAATGCGCGTCTCTCAAACCCTGACGGCCAGATTTCTGTGAGCCAAGGCTTTGCCCGCGGCTTCAATCGGGCTGAGCAACTCGCCAGCCAATGGGGCGATCAATTTGTCGCCAGCGAAACCCTGTTATTGGCCATGATTGATGATTCGGACATCAACCGGGCGTTTCGTGAGGCCGGCGGCGACAAAGCGGCACTGGAGTCGGCCATCAAAAATGCTCGTGGTGGCGACAAAATCATGGACCAGAACGCCGAGGAGGTGCGTGGTGCGTTAGAAAAATACTGCACCGACCTGACTGCCCGAGCCGCCAACGGAAAGTTAGATCCTGTCATTGGCCGTGACGAGGAGATCCGCCGAGCGGTTCAGGTGCTTCAGCGCCGTACAAAAAACAACCCAGTCCTGATTGGTGATCCCGGTGTGGGTAAAACCGCCATTGTCGAGGGTCTTGCTCAGCGCATTGTTAATGGCGAAGTGCCGGAAGGCCTTAAAAGTAAACGCGTGTTGGCACTGGATATGGGTGCACTCATCGCCGGTGCTAAATATCGCGGTGAATTCGAAGAGCGACTCAAGGGCGTCTTGAACGAGTTGGCCAAACAAGAGGGCCAAATCATTCTGTTTATCGACGAACTACACACCATGGTCGGTGCGGGCAAGTCCGAGGGCGCGATGGATGCGGGCAATATGCTCAAACCGGCCTTGGCTCGCGGTGAGCTCCATTGCCTGGGAGCAACCACGCTGGATGAATATCGTCAGTACATCGAAAAAGACGCCGCGCTCGAGCGCCGCTTCCAAAAAGTGCTGGTCGAAGAGCCCAGCGAAATCGATACTATTGCGATCCTGCGGGGCTTAAAGCCCAAGTACGAGCTTCACCATGGTGTTGATATTAATGACGGTGCTGTCATTGCGGCGGCAAAACTGTCGATGCGTTACATCACAGATCGACAGTTGCCGGATAAAGCCATCGATTTGATCGACGAGGCCGCCAGTCGTATCCGCATGGAAATGGACTCCAAGCCTGAACGTCTAGACCGGCTCGACCGCAAGCTGATTCAGCTTAAAATTGAAAACGAGGCGCTTAAAAAGGAAACCGATGCCGACGCCCAGGCTCGTCAACAACAGTTAGAGCAAGACATCGATACCTTGGCACACGAGATCGCCGATTTGGAAGACATCTGGACTCGCGAAAAATCTGCGACTCAGGGTACCCAAAGCATCAAAGAACAGATCGACTCGGCTCGTACAGAACTGGAAGCCGCACAGCGTGCCGGTGACCTTAGCCGGATGTCGGAGTTGCAATACGGCACCTTGCCCGACTTAGAAAAACAACTATCTGCAGCCGAGGCCGGCGAGGGCGTCGAGATGACCCTCATTCGCTCTCGGGTGGGCGAAGAAGAAGTGGCCGAAGTGGTCAGTCGCTGGACCGGTGTGCCCGTCAGCAAAATGCTCGAAGGCGAGCGCGAAAAGCTCCTGCGCATGGAAGAGGAATTGCACCGCGCCGTGGTCGGTCAGGCGCAGGCGGTGCAAGCGGTCTCCGATGCTGTTCGTCGAGCTCGCTCAGGTCTGTCGGATCCCAATCGTCCAAACGGTTCGTTTTTGTTCCTTGGCCCAACCGGCGTGGGCAAAACCGAGCTGTGCAAATCTTTAGCCAAGTTCTTATTTGATACCGAAGAATCCATGACTCGGGTGGATATGTCCGAATTCATGGAGAAACATTCTGTTGCTCGGTTGATTGGTGCGCCGCCTGGCTATGTGGGATACGAAGAGGGCGGTTATTTAACCGAAGCCGTTCGGCGCAAGCCTTACAGCGTTTTGTTATTAGACGAGGTCGAGAAGGCGCATCCGGACGTTTTTAATATCTTGCTTCAGGTGCTCGAGGACGGTCGCCTGACTGACGGCCAAGGACGGACCGTTGACTTCCGAAATACGGTCATCGTGATGACCTCGAACCTGGGCAGCGAGTTAATCCAAGCGGCGGCGCGCTCGGGTGCTGAGCAAAGCTACGAGGAATCCAAGGCTGCGGTTATGAATGTGGTTGGCAGTCATTTCCGCCCCGAGTTTATTAACCGAATTGATGAGACCGTGGTCTTCCATGCATTGGGGGCCGAACACATTCGGGATATTGCCGAGATTCAATTGAAGCGATTGAGCGCCCGGTTAGCCGAGCGTGATCTGTCGATTGAACTGTCCGATGCTGCGATGGATCAGTTGGTTGTGTTGGGGTACGACCCGGTCTACGGTGCACGCCCCCTAAAGCGCGCGATCCAGCAGTGGTTGGAAAATCCGCTGGCGCGTAAATTACTCGCGGGGGATTTCTTACCGGGCAGCCAAATTCAAGTCGATGTCCAGGAAGGCGACTTCACTTTCAACTAATCCATTGGCCGTGCTCATGTCTTGCTCTCCTTGCTCATTGCAGGGCGAGCATGTATTT
>JAAXJV010000155.1 GCA_012269655.1 Pseudomonadales bacterium | reverse complement strand
CGGACACCGATCCGGGATGCCATGGTTCGGCTTGAGGCCGAGGGTTTAATCACCCATCAACCTCGACAAGGCGCTGTCGTTCGATCTCTCTCGCATCGCGAAATTATGGAGCTGTACGAGATGCGACAAGTGTTAGAGGGCACCGCTGCCCGAAATGCTTCCGTGCATGCTTCGGAACCCGAGCGCAAAGAGCTGGAACGATTGAATGAACTCATGCGTGAATCGGCTGGAGATCCGGAGAAGGTCGCCGATATCAATCGACGTTTTCACGCCGTTTTATACGAATGCTCGCACAATCGTTTTTTGTTGTTGGCGCTAGAGTCGATGGCTAATTCAATGGCGCTGTTAGGACCGACAACCTTGGCAAGCGCCGAACGAACCATGGCAGCGGCCCGGGAACATGCAGACATCCTCAAAGCGGTCGCATCTGCTCAGGCTGAACAGGCCGAACAGGCAGCGCGTGCGCACATTCAGTCTGCTCAGCAAGCTCGATTAGAGCTATTGAGAAATTTCTAACGGCGTTGATTAAAACTCGCATCGACCGTGCCGTACACGCAGCGTGGCAGGTAAGGAAAATCCTTGGTCATTAGGTAGACGTACTCGCCGTCAATCGTTGTGCCGTTACAGGGGTCCAAATCACCTGCGCCTGCCTGATAAACCCAGTCTTGAGTGTACAGGCCCGTGTATGCGCCGCCTGGGCCGCCGTCGCGTTGGCCTGTTTTAAGGCTATAGCTGGACTGGAATTTTCCGCTTCGACTGTAGAGGAGTCGGTGACCATCTGCCGCGTAGCCCACCCAAACTAAATCGCCCGTATTTGCAGCGGTGTTAATCAGCCCATCTGGAATACCGTGGTAGTGATATAGACCGCCAGGTTGCACGTGCGCTTGGTTTTGATCCAATCCTAGTCGGGTTCTCCCATCTAACTGGGCTTCCTCACTCCATTCGCATCCAGCAGGCCCTGTGGGGCGTGGGCCATGGCGATGGGGTTTGCCTTTGCCATGCTGGTGTTTGCTGGGTTTGGATTGGCTGCCGGCGGATCCGCGGCCTTGTCCGAAGCACTCTGCCGTGCCGGGTTCAAATAAGATTCCATTCAACGCCACGCCGGCTACTCGAACTGCGGTAGCACGATTGGTTTTTCCAGGATTGGCGGCCACTTGGACGTCGACTTGAACTCGTTCAATGGCGTGAGGGTTGCCTGAATTGGGGAAACGCCCGGTCAGGTGATTGGGCTGAGCCTCGCTTTGTATTCGTATGTTCTGGTTGTTCTCGGTGATTACAGCTTCGCCCGAATCCACTCGATCCATGGCAAAACTAGGTAGGGCGAGGCCGCTCGCGAGGCCGCCGGTAATGCACAGTACAACAGCTTTCATATCCATCCTTTGACTAGGTTTTCTCAAAGCCTAGTTCGGATTCTGAAATGCGTATTGGACCTGGCCTTCGGTTTGGCTTTTTTGCACCCACCTAGCGGGTAGGTAAGGAGAGGCCATTGGATTCAATTACACAAGCAGTGCTCGGCGGTGCCGTGGGTTACGCTGTGCTAGGACACAAACTTGGAAAGCGCGCGGCGCTGATTGGCGCGGGCTTCGGGACCCTTCCAGATTTAGATGTGCTGATTGATTTCGGTGGTCCGATTGAAAACATGACTTACCATCGGGGCGTCTCGCATTCGATCTTCGTGCAAGCACTGGTCACACCGCTCATTGCCTGGTTAATGCTTCGATTCAAAGCACACCGGCCGGCCAGCTTTTTAAGGTGGTGCTGGGCGCTGTATCTGATCTTTGTAACGCATTCGCTGGCGGACACCTTCACGGTGTATGGCACACAAATTCTGTGGCCTCTGACCGACTTTCCTTTCAGTCACTCCATTTTGTTTATTGTGGATCCGACCTACACCGTTCCGCTCATTGTTGCCTTTGTGGGCGCATTTATTTTTAAGCCCGATCGCGCAATGCGTGTCACCACGATGGCGTTGGTGTTCTCGACGGGTTACTTAGTTTGGAGCAGCGCTGCCAAACACTCGATTGATGCCAAGGTGGCGGCAGCATTAACCGAGCGTGGTATCGCGCCTGAGGTCTATGAATCGACTCCTGCGCCCTTGAATACTTTGTTGTGGCGCAGTGTCGCCGTTCAGGGCGATCAATACTACGAGATCTGGGCCTCGGTGTTTGACGAGGTTCAGGACGTTCAGATCTATCCCTACCCGCGCAACCAAGCCTTATTGGATACGGTGCGAGATCATCCCAGTATCGAGCGTCTTCGTTGGTTTACCAAGGGGCAATATAAGGCCTGGCAATCCGAAAATAAGGTCTATATTTCGGATTTAAGGATGGGCGTTGAAGGCGCCTATGTTTTTAATTTTGAAGCGGCCACCTTGGATCAAAACGGCTTGTCGCTGGGGAGTTTTCAGCAACTGGAACAACGACCAGATTTCGGCAGTTTGGGGACTCTGTGGGCGCGGATTTTTGACCCCCAAGTTTCTCTGTCTCTCGAGGCCAGGAAGGCATCCCACTAAGGTCGAAATTTAAGCAAGTTTCAGGCGCAAAAACGAACATCGAAAAGCCTTGCCAGAACTAGGGTGCACCGAACAATAAAAACCTAAATCAGGTGTGCAGATGAAGACCCGTGAATCGTTGCCCTTATGCGGCGTTCGAGTAGTAGATTTTGGACAGCAAATTGCGGCACCCGCCGTCGCGATGGTATTGGCAGATCTTGGCGCCACAGTGGTCCATGTGGATCCGCCGGCCGGCCCCCATTGGCAACATCCCGCCAACGCGGTCTTGAACCGAAACAAGCAATGCATTCAGTTGGATCTAAAATCGGAAACGGGCTTGGCGCGAGCGCACGAATTGATTGCGAACGCTGACATCGTGATTGAGAGTTTCCGCCCTGGCGTTATGCGGCGTTTCGGCATCGATTTTTCAGACCTTCGGGCACAGCGTCCAGAGCTGATTACGCTGTCGCTTCCGGGTTTTGCCTCGGACGATCAACTGCGCCGAGATTGGAAATCCACTGAAGCCGTGGTGGCCGCGACCTGTGGTGCTTTTACCGACATGGGCTTCAACCGCGTTCTAATGGGCGTCAATCCAAG
>JAAXJV010000033.1 GCA_012269655.1 Pseudomonadales bacterium | reverse complement strand
CCGGCGGCGCACTGTTATCTCGCCCGCTTAAACACTTGCTGTCTGGATCCGTGCACCTCGCATTTCACCCCCGGCAGAGCCGCTTTGATTCGGTTGGCAATCTGTCGACGGATCTGCGCCCTATGGATCCTGAAGCGGATCAATATGGCGTCGGTAAAGTATCGGATTTCGAATGGAACCGATTGCTCAGTTTTGATGCCTGCGTTGAGTGCGGGAAATGTCAGGCGGCCTGCCCGGCCTACGCTGCTGGCCAACCACTAAACCCGAAGAAGCTCATTCAAGATCTGGTCGCCGGTATGGAGAATCGCTCGGATGCGAAGTATTCGGGCTCGGGCCACCCCGGAATGGAAGTGGGTTTGCATCAGCCGGGTGAGTCCGGCGCAATCTTCCCAAGCTTAATCGAAGAGCAAACCCTATATTCTTGCACCACATGCCGGGCCTGCGTTCAGGAGTGCCCGATGATGATCGAGCACGTCGACGCCATCGTTGATATGCGCCGTTTCGTGGCACTCGAAAAAGGTGGCCTGCCGGCGAACGCTCAAGGCGTGTTAGAGAGTCTACGCAACACCGATACAGTCGGCGGCTTTGCTCTGGAAGATCGGGCCAACTGGTCGATTGATTTAGATTTACCCATCGCACAACCTGGCCAGCCGGTCGACATCCTATTTTGGTCAGGCGAATCGGCTTACGAATTGCGCAACCAAAAAACTTTGCGCTTGGTGGCTAAGCTTCTGAAGAAGGCAGGCGTTAATGTTGCCGTGGTTGGCGAGAAAGAACTCGACACCGGCGATGTGGCTCGACGTCTGGGTGACGAATTGTTGTTCCAGAATTTAGCCGAGCGAAATATCAATTATCTCAACTCACTCAGCTTCAAGCGTTTGTTGACCATCGACCCTCATGCTTACCATGCAATCGGCCAGGAATATCGGGCGCTGGGCGGTGAGTTTGAAGTCGTTCATCACACCCAACTGCTCAACGAATTACTGACCCGCGGCGATCTGAGCATCACCAAGGCGGTCAATCGAGGTCGTGTGACCTATCACGATCCTTGCTACTTGGGTCGCTATAATGGTGAGGTTGAAGCACCCAGAGCGTTAATCGCAGCCTTGTCCGGTGAATTTGTTGAAATGGAACGCTCGGGCATGAACAGCCGTTGTTGCGGCTGGGGTGGCGGTGCTGCCTTTAGCGATGTCCCCGGCGAGCGCCGAGTGCCCGACATCCGAATGAACGAAATTCACGAGGTCGACGCGAAAACCGTGGCGGTCGCCTGCCCTAACTGCATGACGATGCTGGAAGGGGTTGTTCAGGACAAAACAGAAGTGGTCGACGTGGTCGAGTTAGTCGCCGAGGCGGTGGGAGTCTAAAGATGAGCATCAGACGGGTTAATCGATTCGAACAAGAGCGGGGTTTCATTACCGCACAGGGCATCAAGCGCGTGGCACGCGCCCGGGACGTCTCTGGATTGGACGCTCAGGTCAGCCAACAGGTCAAACAAAAGCCGCTGAAGTCGCTTGAGCAAGTCGAGCATCGTTTACTGGTGGTGCTGCATACCAAAGCGGGCGAAGTTTCGACGCTGGATCGAGAAGTCATGTACGTGGCCCGTGCTCTGGCTGAGATTCAAGGCGCTACCGAGGTTCATGCCTTGGTTTTTGGTCAGCCAAACGAGGGCTTGAGCTGGGCGGACTACGGAGTCGACCGCTTGCACCTTGTGACGGACGAGGTTTTTGATCATTACGTTCCGCAAGCCAAGGCGGCTGCGGTGAGTGAGCTTTATCATGAGCTGAATGCGCAACGCGTGTTGTTTGGCGAAAGTGAATTGGGCGACTCCGATTTGGCCCGCCGCTTCGCCGTGCGCGAGGGACTTAGCTTTGGTGGCGAGCTGTACGAGGTGACAGAAACGTCGGTCCGACGCGCCAGTGGTAACCAGCGTTATCAGGCTCAATCCGAGTTGCCTCAGGTCATGGCACTGGAAGCCGGTACAACGGGCGACTTAGATTTAGAGTTCGTCACGGCCGCAGATTCGTCTGTGGCGTCAGCCGGGGTCAGTGTTCAAGCGCCTCAGGAAGATAAATTTAGCCTGCCCTCGGGTGACATTCCCTTGGTTGAGGCGGATTTCGTGATATCCGCCGGTAACGGCGTGACCAACATGGATACCTTTAACCGCCTGGCCGAACTACTAGACGCTACGGTCGGCGGCAGTCGGGTCGTGGTCGACGATGGCAAGCTGCCGCGCGAGCGTCAGGTGGGTGCGACGGGTCAGATCGTAAAAGCCAGCGTTTATCTGGCGATTGGCATCAGTGGCGCAGTCCAGCATTTGCAAGGCATCAAAGACTGTAACTACGTGATTGCCGTCAACAACGACGAATCCTGCGACATGGTCAAACGAGCGGACGTCAGTGTCATTGCCGATGCGGAAGAGTGGATGCAGGGTATGATTGCCAAGCTGGAGGCCGCGCAATGAAAGTGACTGTTTTGTTAAGTCTGGGCCGTCACCCTAAATCGGGCCGTCCGATGCTGGCACCCAACGATGCCCGTGCTTTGGCCATCGCGAAAAAATTGACCGATAAGCCTCGTTTGCTGCACGTCGGCGAAGCTTCCCAGCAGTCGGTTTTGCGTCAATATCTGGGTCTCGGCTTCGAGCAATTGGATTTGATTGAAAGTCCGCACGGGCAAGACATCTGCGGTGCTTTGATTGCGGATCTAAAGGGTAACCCTTGTGATCTGATCCTAGCCGGCCAAAACGCGACCGGTCAGGATGACACCGGCTTGGTGCCTTACATTGTGGCTCAGGGGTTGGGACTGCAGTTGGTTGACCGAGCGCTATCGATTTCAGATGGAAACGTCACGCAATTTCTGCCGAAGGGGCAACGTCGAGTGCTGACGATGCCCAGCCAGTGCGTGGTCACTGTTTCGGACAAGGCGCCTTTGGAATTGGAATATGTGGCTCGTCGAGCGCGCCAGGGACGCATCGAGATCCTTAAGCCAGAATCAGCCCCGACCGCTGCGCTGTATCAGGGTTGGCAGCTTGAGCCCAAACAGCCGGGCCGCAAGCGTCTGACAATTCAGTCCAGTGCCAGTGCCAGTGGTTGGGATCGGTTTGCCAAG
>JAAXJV010000216.1 GCA_012269655.1 Pseudomonadales bacterium | reverse complement strand
AAATCAAAGGGGGCTGAGTAAACCACGGCACGCTCCACTCGACGAATGGGCATGCCGACCCGGTGAAAAATATCCGTGGCTTTGGAACTCCAGGGCGATCGGGTACCAATGCGTGGCGAGATAATTAAAGAGGGAGACAAGGCCTGCGACGGATTCAACAACCGATCGACTTTTGCTGAGTCGATGTCCTCGGGCTTCGCATCAATCAAATACACCCATTGTGTTTGTATCTGACTGGCGTCAAGCTCAGGCAATTGGCGGCTAATTTCAAAGGATGGAAAGGCTTCCTGCCCATAGATGACGTGCATGCACTGCTCCCGGAAAATAACGGCGCGGATGATATCAAAAACAATTGCACTCTGGGCGGGTTAAACTGTGACAGATGAGATTTTTTTGGCAATGGCTCAGCGCAGGCGCTTTAGCGCTGTGCATTCTGTTTTTGACAGGCTGTGAGGGCGAGCAGCCCGACCCTAGTGCGCCCGCGCCACCGGAGCCTCTGCGGGTCATCGTCAAACCGATCAATACCACGTTTTGGGACAGGCCCTGGGGGCTGGCTGGACTGGACTTGGAATTAGCTGAGCGCCTGGCCCACCAATTAGGACGGCCCCTTGAACTGGTCGAGTTGGATAACGAAACCCTCATTATCGATACCTTAGCGGCCGGCCAAGCCGATTTAGCCGCCATGTCCCTTCCGGTTTTGGCGACTTGGAATGCCCGAGTCGACTTTAGCGAGTGGCTTCTAGAAGACCAGTTTGTGCTGGTGGCCCAACCCGACACCTTGGGACCTGATCTGCCTCAATTGCGAGGGACCGCTGTCAGCGTATCCAATCTAGACAGTGCGCTAACCTTTGCCCGCGAACAGCAGGTCTTGATTGGAAAACTCAGCCCTGCCGCGGACCTTGATCCTTTCGCACTGATGCGTGCTGTGGTCGAAGAGACCCGACCCTATGCCTTGGTTCGGCAATCGCAGTTGGATTTGGCGACCGCCGCGCATTTGGAATTGGACGCGCTGCCAGTCGGGGACTCCGTGCCCCTGGCATGGCCCCTGGGTTCAGAGGTCGACCCCTATGTCATTGCTACGCTGAACAATTTAGTCCTTCGGGCCAAGCGCAGTGGTGACTTGGATGATGTCATCGTCAGACACCTACCCGGACAGCCGCTGGATGGTTATTCTGCCCGAAGCTTCACTCGACACATCCAGTCCCGACTGAGCGTCCATTGGCAACACTTTGTTGATGCCAGCATTGAGACGGAGCAGGACCCACTGCTGTTGGCTGCCATCGGATATCAGGAAAGCCATTGGCGACGGCGCGCAAAGTCACCAACCGGCGTCCGGGGCGTGATGATGCTTACCCTACCCACCGCGAGAGAAATGGGCGTGACAAATCGTCTCGACGCACGCCAGAGCATTTTCGGTGGAGCAAAATACTTTAAAAAAATCCGCGCCCGATTCGACGCGACGGTACCCGAACCCGATCGGACTTGGTTAGCGCTGGCGGCCTATAACCTAGGCTATGGCCATTTATCCGACGTCCGAAGACTGGTCAAGGCAAGAGGCGGAAATCCCAACGATTGGGATACGGTGCGCGAAGCACTGCCCCTAAAAACCCAACGGCAACCAGAATTTCAATTTGGAACTGCCCGCGGTAATGAGGCGCAAGCCTATGTCGACAATATCCGAAACTACTACAACGCCCTGTTACTGAAAGATTCGCAAGGAAATCTGGCCGAACTATTAACTGAAAAATAAATGGCAAGCGCCGATATTCCGGCGCCAACGAACTGTTCGAATTGCCGCCGTAATGCTAGAGTCGACACCAGTCGAGTTGACTTGACCCAAACAATAAAAGACAGTACTCAATCGAAGAGAATCAAGTGTACACAGGTGCCACAAACATTATGACGTCGACACGTAGTTTAATCGCGGCTTTGACCGCCACCGCGCTGGTGGGATGCGCCACAGCTGGCGGCAATAAAGAGGACGCTGCCGCGGTCGAAAAAGCGCTTAAGAAAGACGCCGCATCTGCAACACAAGCCGCAGCTCAAGCCAGCCCAAAGGCATCTGACAGTTCGACCCCAGTTGCTAAGAAAGATCCCAAACCTAGTCCAAGCGCAGCCAACCCAGGCGTCGTGGCAGGTAGTGGTTTCGTTGCAACGGAAGACACCCCCCTCTCACTGGATATCACGCAGTTGACGGATCCCGATGGGCTTGGACGTCCTCGCCTGCAATGGCAGATCTATGATGGCACGGGCAAATGGCGCGATATGAAAGGCGAGACCAACACGGTCTTTACTCCCCGCCAAAGCCATGTCGGGACACAGCTGCGAGTTCAAATCAGCTACACCGACGGTAAAGGCGTATTGGAGACGATCTTCTCACCAGTGACCGAACCGGTTGTCAACGTCAATGACTCACCCAGCGGACAAATTAATATTTTAGGCATGGCTCAGGAGAAGAAAGATCTCGCCATGGACCTATCCGGCTTATTTGATGAAGACGGTCTGGGTACCCCAACCTTCGTCTGGCAGTCCTCTACCGATGGCGTGAATTGGGCCGAGATTGGAGCCGTCGGTAACTCGTTGACTTTGACGCAAACCGAAGTCTCTAAACTGATCCGAGGCATTGCTTCGTATACCGATGCTTTTGGCGCATTAGAGAGTGTGAGCAGTGCTGCAGTCGGGCCCATTGAAAACGTCAACGACCCGGTTGAAGGTCAACCGCAGTTGCTAGGCGACGCGGTCGAGGGAGCGAGTCTGGCTGTCGCCACATCAGAACTCAGTGACGCGGATGGCATTTACCAAACCTATGTGCAGTGGGAGGCGTCTATCAACGGGAGTTGGCAACTCATCCCCGGCGCCACCGACAGTAATCTGGATTTAGACTCGACTTACGCTGGCTCAAACATCCGCGCTTTGGTCACGGTTGTGGATAACTTCGGTATCGAAGAAACCCTGGCCACCAAATCAGCCGGACCTGTTCAGGCGATTAATTCGCGACCACGCGGGACCATCATGTTCCGAACGGTCAGCAACTAATTATAAAAGGCCCCATCGGGGCCTTTTTTACATATTGCATTTGAAAGGAATTCAAATGAAGACAGTTCATAAACACATTCTGACTCCGCACAGC
>JAAXJV010000030.1:1919-3133 GCA_012269655.1 Pseudomonadales bacterium | reverse complement strand
GATGGCAGCGTGAACGGATTGCGAGTCGTCGCGCACAAAGAGACACCCGGGCTGGGCGACAAAATTGATCTAGCAAAAAGTGATTGGATTCTCGACTTTAACGGTAAATCACTCACCAACCCTGACAGTGAAGGCTGGGCGCCCAAGCCTGACGGTGGCAAGTTCGATGCCTTTACCGGTGCCACCATTACGCCCCGGGCCGTGATCGAAGCGACCGCACGGGCATTGGCTTGGCACGAACGAACTGGGCGCGCCCAAGCGCAGGAGGCCGTCGATGCAAACTGATCTTCGAACGCTGACCTGGAATGGCCTATGGAAGAATAATCCTGCCCTGGTTCAGCTACTTGGCCTGTGCCCACTGCTTGCGGTCTCTGGGACCGTGATCAATGCCTTAGGCCTGGGTCTGGCGACGCTGTTTGTGTTGATGGGCTCAAATCTTTCGGTCAGCTTGATTCGTAATCATGTCGCTGACCACTTACGCCTACCCGCCTTTGTCATGATCATTGCAGCCTTTACCACCTGTGTAGAACTGATCATGCAGGCTTACGCGTTTTCGCTGTACCAAGTATTGGGCCTGTTTATTCCTCTGATCGTGACCAACTGCGCGATCTTGGGCCGCGCCGACGGATTTGCCCGCAAAACCACCCCGCTTCCGGCGCTGGTGGATGGCGTCATGATGGGGCTCGGATTCTTGCTGGTGCTGGTGGTGCTGGGAGCCCTGCGTGAATGGATTGGGCTGGGCACCCTGCTGGACGGGGCGCACTTACTCTTTGGCGAAGGCGCACGGGATTGGCGGATTCAGATCATGCCCGACAGCTATCCCGGCGTATTGATTGCCATTTTGCCACCGGGCGCATTCATTTTGTTGGGCTTTTTGATTGCGGCCAAGGCCGCCTGGGATCAGCGTCAGAGCCGACTCAACCAAACCCAGGTAGTGGCCGGCAGCAAACGCGTGCGCGTCACCGGTGACGTCTCATGAACGCAGACAAACGCCATCAAATCTTCTCGCGCCTGCGTGATGAAAACCCCAGCCCTAAAACCGAGTTGGAATACGCCAATCCATTCGAGCTGTTAGTGGCTGTAACGCTCAGCGCTCAAGCCACTGATGTAGGGGTTAACAAAGCCACTCGCAAATTGTTTCCTGTTGCCAACACCCCCGAGGCCATCTATGCCCTGGGCGTCGATGGACTCAAGCAATACATCAAAACCATCGG
>JAAXJV010000030.1:0-1819 GCA_012269655.1 Pseudomonadales bacterium | reverse complement strand
CCTGTTTACGTCATTTGCCGTTCGGGCGGCCGTTCACGCAGCGCCTGTGAAGCCTTGATCAACGTTGGATTTGAGCAGTGTTTTAACCTTAAAGATGGCTTCGATGGCAAGCTAAACGATCAGGGTCAGCGGGCTAAGACTGAAGGTTGGCAAGTCAACGACTTACCTTGGACACAGGGCTAAGTCAGAGGGAATGACGGTGGATAGAAACGAATTCGATCGGTTTTACGAATTCAGTGACTGGGTCGCGAAGGACAAGTTCGTGCTCAGCTACTCGGGTTACGTGTCCGAAGACATCCTGTATGCGGTCGGACAGACATTGCGCCAGCGATTGGCTGGTCACATGGACAATCCTGCCAAGATCAAAAACGTCTTCTCAATCTTCGTTGAGTTGATGCAAAACCTGATTCGTTATGCCGACGAAGGTCCCCAGCCCGAAGATGAAGAAGGTGAAAAGCCGAGCTTTGGCATTGTAATGATTTCCGACAACGGAAACGGTGGCATGGACATGATGGCCGGCAACTATGTATCCCCCGAGGAAGCGGCATCGCTGAGTCAGCGGGTCAACGAGATCAGTGACCTAGATGCCGATGAACTGCGCAGCCTATACAAAACCAAATTGCGTCAGCCCACAGAAGTGCAATCCAAAGGCGGCAGCATTGGCCTAATTGAGATTGCTCGCCGGGCCTCTACCCCTCCCACCTGCGCGACTTACGACGCCGAAGATGGGCTGAAATTCTTTATGATTAAAGTGACTGTTTAGGACGACCATGGAAATTTTTCGTTTAGAAGCCACTTCACGGACACCCGAAGTTGAGCTAAACCCCGAACAGGGCACTCTGACTATGATTGGCGAGTCTTATCCTGAAGACATCCGCACCTACTACGAACCCATCACGGTTGCGCTAGAGCAGTTCGCTGCCACCCAACCGTCCGATTTGAAGATCACGATCAAACTGACCTATTTCAATTCGGGTTCTGCGCGCGCCTTGATGGAGCTCTTGGATGCCATCGACGAAGCCGCCCAGGACAAGTTCAACGCCGAGCTCAATTGGTACTGTGATCCCGATGACGACATCACTCAGGAATTTGTTGAAGACATTGCAGCCGACCTGAGTGCCGTAAAGCTCCAGATTCTAGACCTGGATCCCAACGACCTTGTCTAAACTCGTCCGGCACATTGAGGTCTGCCGCGATCAGCTCGCGGCCCTGTACCCTCAGGGCATTCCAGAAGAACTCACCCAGACACTGGATAAGCTGACCCGCGCCGCTCAGCGCCAGCACCGGCAAACCGAAGCCTTGGTCAAGTTATCCGATGCAACCGAAGCCAAGCTGACCCAGACCAACGATGCACTGGAATCCCTTACGCAGAATCTGTCGCGCTATGTTCCTCAAACCGTTGTGGACCTGCTGCTAGACGATCACACTGAAGACGATTTCTCTCGCAGCAGCCGCCGCGACATCACCGCGTTTTTCTCGGACGTCGTGGGCTTTACCAGCATGGCCGAGCGACTTGAGCCTGAACAGCTGTCTGAGCTGTTATCGGACTACTTCACCGAGATGTCCCGAATCGTCGAACGCTGGGGCGGCACCCTGGATCAGTTTATCGGCGACGCGATCGTGGTTTTTTTGGGCGCCCCGTCGACTAAGGGAATTAACAATGATGCGGTGGCCGCGCTGTCCATGGCATTTGATATGCAAGAGCAGTTATCTAAGTTGCGCCTGAAATGGCAAAACGACGGTTTTGGGATGCCGCTGCATGTCCGCATGGGCTTGGCTTCTGGCTATTGCAACGTGGGCAACTTCGGCTCAGAAAAGC
>JAAXJV010000175.1 GCA_012269655.1 Pseudomonadales bacterium | reverse complement strand
GACTTCAAACAGGCCATCGACAAAGTCGTGATCGACGTGTCTGCCGCGCACTTTTGGGACGTCACGGCGGTCGCTAATCTGGATAAGGTCGTGTTGAAGTTCCGCCGCGAGGGGGTCGATGTGAATGTGGTCGGTCTAAACGAAGCCAGCGCCACCATCGTTGACCGTTTTGGCGTGCATGATAAACCCGGTGCCGTGGACGACGTGCTGACCCACTAATCCACTTGCGACAACGCTCAATTCAGGCGATGGTTAAGTCCTAATAACAAGGACCGACCCATGAGTCAGATCATCGCCTGCATTGACGCCTCTAAATCCGCCCACAGCGTTTGTGACGCCACCGCCTGGTGCAGCCAACGCTTAAGCGCACCCGCCCTAGCCCTCCACGTACTGGATAAACATGAATCGCTGGCGTTATCGGATTTAACCGGCGCGATTGGCTTAGGCGCTCGCGAACATTTGCTCAAGGAATTGGCCGAGCTTGATCATCAACGGGCCAAACTCGCCATGGAACAGGGCAAAATCATGCTGGCTGCGGCCGAGGCACAAATGCGCAAACAGGGTTGCCTAGAAGTCGCCAGCCGACAATTGCACGCCTCACTGCCGGAGGCGTTATTGGATATGGCCGCCCACACTCGGGTTGTGGTGCTCGGCCGTCAGGGTCAATCGCACGAGCGCGCCCAAGATGCGGTCGGCAGTCAACTCGAGACAATTTTGCGTCTATCCGAGCACCCTGTCTGGGTGACGCCTTCCGAATTCGTGCCGCCCACTCGGGTGACCATCGCCTACGATGCCAGCCCGACCGCTCAGCGAATGCTGACACGCTTAGCCGCAAGCCCGCTGCTTAACGACCTGCCCATACAACTCTTGATGGCAGCCAGTGATACACCTGATCATCAGGCACAGCTCAAAGCCGCACAGGCGGAGCTAGCCGAGGGCGCGAAAACCGCTCAAATTCAGCTGACCGATGACGAGCCTTTAGGGGCGCTTCGAGAGGCCGCCTCGGATCCGGCGACACTGTTATGCATGGGGGCATTCGGCCATTCTAGGATTAGAGAGTTTTTGGTCGGCAGCACCACCAACGCTACGCTGCGCCACGCGCATTGCAGTGTGCTGATGGTGCGTTAGAAAGCTGACCCTGAATGAGTAAACGCGACGCATTCACTGTCGATGGCTTTCAATTGAATCGGTGGCAAGTCGGTCAGCCAACTGGACCAACCGTGTATCCAACTGCCCGCGCCTAGTTTTAACAAACCGCTGTTATGACCGCCCGGTGAACGAGATTGAATGACCGGCCCTAAGGTTGTGAGAGTCTGAGGCGGGACCAGATGATCCTGATCGAAGCTCTGCAACCAGACCGGTATCGACAATTCATGTAGCGCGCTGCTCGCCAGCACGCCCCCTTTGCCGTACACCTTATCGATAATCCAGCGCCAAACCAACGGAGCCACATCCAGCCCATCGGTTAACCAAACTGCCAACTCCGGGAAACGATCCTGTCGAAATAGACTCGACCAACTATCTGGCTTGAGTGACAAAAATCCGGCGGTTAAAACTCCCGCTGGAACACATCCTCGAGCATTCGCACAATGATCCATATGCTTCCGTTGCAGTGGAGTCAGCCAGGGTTCGATCGCACCCGCCTCGCCGTTCAGCGGGCTGGCCAATAAGGTCAACGAATGAACCGCATTAGAATTCATCGCCGCCTGCGCAGCCAGCAATCCACCCAGACAATAGCCCACCAGGTGAAGTGGCCCGGTTAATGCTTCGAGCGCCAGCTCAATTGCATGGACATAGTCCGACGCCTTTTCACTTCCGGTGATGGGTTTCCACACCACGCAATAACACTCGTAGCCTTTCGCGATCATTGACTGAACCAACGAACGTTCGGGGCATAGATCCAAAATGTAGTGTTTGTTGATCACCGCCGGCACTAGCAGCATGGGCGTACCTGGCTTGGACGCATATCGAATGACTTGAGCTCGTTCGTTTTCCCACACAACGTCATAGTTTGAGGGTGCGATGGCACTGCCATAATTCGGCGTTACCGCCGGGATCACACACTCGGTTAGCTGTCGTGTTAATTCTGCGCCGTGTACTGTGCACAGCCACTGCGAAACAAGACGTTTGCGATGGAGCGGATCCAGTTCAAGGGTTTGCAACAGAGCAATGATTTCTTCAACAGATTGGGTATTTGCCCACCGCCCCAACTTTTCGGGATGCTGCGCTAGCACGCCCATTAACTGGGTCATGTCCTGATGAATCTGAGCCGGTGAATACCAGCTGGTGAAACTGAGCGCGCCTTGCATGGGATCAATATGCCTGAGGCTATGCTGCATTGCATTCATTCTTAAGGAACGTTCAGGTTATACTCCGGGAAAATTAACAGGCACCCCCATGCGCAAAATCAAGAAATATCCCAATCGCCGTCTATACGACACCTCGAAAAGTACCTACATCACATTGGAAGATGTAAAAGCGTTGGTATTGGGGCTAGAGCGTTTTGTCGTGGTCGACTCGAAAACCGAAGAAGACCTGACCCGCTCTATCCTGCTGCAAATCATCATGGAGCAAGAAGGTGACGACGGCGAAAGTGTGATGACGAATGAAGTCCTGATGAGCTTGATTCGTTTTTATGGACAGCCTTTGCGTGGCGAGATGTCCAAATACCTTGAGTCCAGCGTCAAAGTGTTCTTAGAGCAACAGGACACCATCACCGATCAAATGCAAAAACTGGCCGACATGAATCCGGTCAACATGATGACCAAAATGGCCGAGCAAAACATGAACATGTGGCTGGGCTTGGGCAAGAAGAAAGACTGACCAAACTTTTTTTGCGCACCGCACAAAAAAATACTTGACGCAGTGCAGCAAACCCCTATACTCATTTCCATGTTGTGCGATGCACAATCCTCAAAACGGAGAAATGAGCATGTACCAGAATCTGATGGACACCATGAGCAAAAACGTCGAAGCGATGCTCGACACTGCCAAAATGGAAGAAGCGATGAAGCCGGTCACTGACATGATCGAGCTGAACAAGAAAACTCTAGAAACCCTGACTGAAAAGCAGACAGCGTTGGTTAAGTCACTGTTCGACGGTAGCGTTGCACAGGCAAAAGAACTGTCATCTACCAC
>JAAXJV010000007.1 GCA_012269655.1 Pseudomonadales bacterium | reverse complement strand
CGGTGTGTTCGTCAACGATGACGACCTCGTCACCCTGCACGATGTACTGCACATTTTTCTGGAACACGATGTGCGCACGCATCGCGGCGTTAACGTGGTGGAACAGCATCAGGTTGCTGGCGGCATACAGGCTGTCGCCTTCGGTCAGCATACCCATTTCTGTCAGGATGCCTTCGACGCGCTCCATGCCGGCTTCGGTGAACTCGACCGAACGTTGCTTCTCATCAAAGATGTAATCGCCTTCGCCGGGCTCGTCTTCGACCATTTCCGCGCGATTAAGCTGCGCAGGAATGGCGTTCATCGCCTTGTACATTTCGCTGGAGTCTTCGGCTGGGCCAGAAATCACCAACGGGGTCCGTGCTTCGTCGATCAGGATCGAATCCACCTCGTCCACGATGGCAAAGCTGAGGCTACGCTGAACCCGTTGCTGCACATCCAACGCCATGTTGTCGCGCAGATAGTCAAAACCAAATTCGTTGTTGGTACCGTAGGTGATGTCGCAGGCGTAGGCGGCTTTCTTTTCTTCCGCACTTTGGCCTGAGTAAACCACGCCCACGCTCATACCCAAGCCTTCATACAGCGGACGCATCCAATCCGCGTCACGGCGGGCGAGGTAATCGTTGACCGTTACGACGTGCACCCCTTCACCAGGAATCGCGTTCAGATAGACCGCCAGGGTCGCGACCAGGGTCTTACCCTCACCGGTCCGCATTTCAGCGATACGGCCGTCGTGCAAGGTCATGCCGCCGATCATCTGAACGTCAAAGTGGCGCATACCCATCACTCGCACCGAGACTTCGCGACAGACCGCAAAGGCTTCGGGCAGGATCTTATCGAGACTTTCGCCGCCTTCGACCCGCTCGGCAAACTCGACACGCTTGGCTTTAAGCGCCTCTAGATCCAACGCCTGCATCTCGCTTTCCAGCGCGTTGATTTGCGCCACGATGCGAGTCATTCGCTTGATTTCACGTTGGTTTTTGCTGCCAAACAGCTTCCTGGCTAGGGCGCCTAACATTGCGTGTCCTTAGGTATTGGTCGTGCTAATTATTTAAAGCGCTGAAGTATAGCCTGCAGACGCTTTACCCGTCATGCTATTGCGCATGGATAAATTCAAGGGCGAACGCCGCAATGCGCTGGAAATTGACCCTTTACTGCGGGCCGGCAGTGCAGGCGATCGTCTGGCCGCGGTTGAACGTCTGCAACGACTGACGGATCAAGTCCAGCCGCTGTTACCTGACCATTGGGCCGAGCAAGCCCGCGTGGCCGGCTTAAGATTAGGGCTTCTTACCTTGGTCATCGATGACCGGGCTTTTTTACTGGAAGCCCGATACCTGAATGATGAGTTATTGACACGTCTTAAGCAGTGACCCGATTTTCGTGACCTGAAACGAATCAAGTGGGAGCTTCGCCGGATGACCGCTGAGGACGCCAAAAAGGCCCACCATGCCGAACGGATTCAGACACCGCCGCCACTCGAGATTGAAGCGTTTTTATCCTTGGCGTTAGAGCGGGCTAATCAAAAATCCAGTGACGGCTGATCAAAGCGGACCGGACAGGACTCGCTGGAGTCAAAGGTTTCAATGCGCCACGCGTCGGCTTGTTCCAGCATGGCCCGGACCAATTCATTATTCAGCCCATGGCCTGACTTTTTGGCCACCATCTCGCCAATGATGTGATAACCCGCAAGGCACAGATCACCGACGGCATCGAGGACCTTGTGCTTCACAAATTCGTCGGTGTATCGCAGGCCACCCTCGTTCATGATGCCGTCTTCACCCAACACAATGGCGTTGTCCGTGCTGCCGCCCTTGGCCAGATCATTTTTGCGCAGGAACTCGATGTCGCGCATAAAGCCATAGGTCCGGGCCCGACTGACTTCACGGATGAACCCAGTGGTGCTGATGTCGACCGAAGTGGACTGCTTGTCCTTCGGTATCGAGGGGTGGTCGTACTCGATATCAAAAGTAATTCGGTACCCGTCAAAGGGTTGCAAGCGAGCGAATTTATCCGGGTGACGAACCTCAATGGGTTTCAGAATTCGAATAAACTTCTTTGGCGAGGTTTGCTCTCGCAGACCCGCCGATTGCATTAAAAAGATAAAGGGTGACGCACTGCCGTCCATGATGGGTAATTCAGGACGGTTCACATCGACCACCAGGTTATCAATCCCTAGCGCACTCACAGCACTCAGGAAATGCTCGACTGTCGAGACGGTCGCTGGATGCTGACCTAGACGAGTCGCCATTTGAGTGTCTGATACTTGCAGGGCGTGCGCGGGAATTTCTACGATGGGATCTAAATCCACTCGGCGGAACACAATGCCCGAATCGTCGGGAGCAGGACGCAAGGTGAGATAGACTTTTTCGCCCGAGTGCAGACCAACGCCGGTGGCGCGAATCGTATTGCCCAAGGTGCGTTGTCTAAACATAGGGGTCCCAAAAATCGTCGGCGCCCAGTTTACCCTGAGCGCCAACAAACGGCGAGCACAAAGCTCACACTCCTTTCAGCCTGGGAGCCACCCAGACTGAAAGTTCTACAGCAGATTCAACCGATCAATCGGCCTGACGACGCAAGAATGTTGGCACGTCCAGAGGCTGTGCACTCGGAGTCTGTGTCGCCATTTGCGTAGCTGCAGGCGCCTGAGGTTGAGTCAACGGAGAGGGCGCAACCGGAGGCGCGTTAACCGCCTGTTGCTGAACCTGGCCGCCGTCAATCACCTGCATCGCGCCCGCTTCGTTTAGGCCAGTCGCCACCACAGTGACGCTCATGGCATCGGTCATGCTCTCGTCGATCACGGTACCGATCACGATGGTCGCCTGCTCGTCTGCGATGTCTTCGATCATCTCACCGATGGTGTTGAATTCACCCAAGCCGAAATTATGGCCGGCCGTGATGTTGACCAAGATGCCGCGAGCGCCCTTCAGGTCGATATCTTCAAGCAGAGGATAACGGATGGCTTTTTCAGTGGCTTCGATCGCACGATCCGGACCGCTGGCCGTGCTGGTGCCCATCATGGCCTGACCCATCGCGCTCATGACGGTACGTACGTCGGCAAAGTCGACGTTCATGATGCCAGGACGGACGATCAAGTCGGCAATGCCACGAACCGCACCCTGAAGCACGTTGTTGGCCTCTTCAAACGCCTGCATC
>JAAXJV010000160.1 GCA_012269655.1 Pseudomonadales bacterium | reverse complement strand
AATGTGCAGTACATCGTGCAGGGTGACGAGGTCGTCATCGTTGACGAACACACCGGCCGTACCATGCCGGGTCGTCGCTGGGGTGAAGGTAACCACCAGGCCGTCGAAGCCAAAGAAGGCGTCAGCATTAAACCTGAGAGCCAGACCCTGGCCAGCACCACCTTCCAGAATTACTTCCGTATTTATGACAAGCTCGCCGGCATGACCGGTACAGCCGATACCGAAGCCTTTGAATTCAAACAAATCTACGGCTTGGACGTGGTCGTGATCCCGACCAACGTGCCGCCCAAGCGGGCTGACCACAACGACCTGGTCTACCTGACCCGTGAAGAGAAATACGACGCCATCATTCAGGATGTACGCAACGAACTTGAAGCCAAGCGCCCAATCCTAGTGGGCACAGCGAGCATTGAGTCCTCAGAAATTCTGTCTGAGCGTTTGCAGGCGGCTGGCATTGATCACGAAGTATTGAACGCGAAACAGCACGAGCGCGAAGCGGACATCATTGCCCAAGCTGGCCGCCCCGGCGCCGTGACCATCGCGACCAACATGGCCGGTCGTGGTACGGACATTAAGTTAGGCGGTAACTGGGAAGTCGAAGTGGCTGCGCTGAATAATCCCAGCGAAGCGCAAATCGCCGAGGCGAAAGCAGACTGGCAGGCCCGTCACGACGCTGTGATGGAAGCGGGCGGTTTGCACATCATTGGCTCCGAGCGGCACGAATCTCGCCGAATCGACAACCAACTTCGTGGTCGTTCAGGTCGTCAAGGTGACCCGGGTAGCAGTCGCTTCTTCCTGTCATTAGAAGACGATCTGATGCGTATCTTTGCCAGCGCTCGAATCCAAGGTCTGATGCAGCGCCTGGGCATGGAAAAGGGCGAGGCCATTGAACACAAGATGGTCAGCAACTCGATCGAAAAAGCGCAAAAGAAGGTCGAAGGCCGCAACTTCGACATTCGTAAGCAACTGCTTGATTTCGATGACGTCGCGAACGACCAGCGTAAGCAGGTCTACTCACAGCGTGTGGAACTGCTTGAGTCTGAAGACGTGGCAGACTTGATCAAGGTGGTGCGTCAGGACGTTATTACCGAGATGGTCGGTAAATTTATCCCTCAGGGCTCCATGGCAGAGCAGTGGGACGTACCGGGTCTGGAAGCTGAGTTGAAAGAAAAGCTGGATTTGGATCTGCCGCTGACCCAGTGGTTGGACGAAGACGCCAGTCTGTACGAAGAAACCTTGATCGAGCGCATTCAGCAGACCGCTGAAGACATCTACCAGTCCAAAGAAAACGTGGTTGGTGCCGATGCGCTGCGCAACTTTGAAAAGCAGGTAATGTTGCAGGTTTTGGACCACCGCTGGAAAGAACACTTGGCAGCGATGGATCACCTGCGTCAGGGCATTCACTTGCGTGGCTATGCGCAAAAGAATCCCAAGCAGGAATACAAGCGCGAAGCCTTTGAGCTGTTCACAGGCATGTTGTCCGGCATTAAAGAGCACGCCACCAGCGTGTTGTGTCGAGTTCAGGTGCCCAGCCCCGAGGAAGTCGAAGCCCAGCGTCGCGCTCAAGCCGAAGCACAGGCCAAAGTCATGGCCGAAGCGCAGGCTCAAGCTCAGGCGCAGGCCGAGGCTGATGCCTTACCCAAAGTCGGTCGTAACGAGCCCTGTCCTTGTGGAAGCGGCAAAAAGTACAAGCAGTGCCACGGTAAGATCTAATGAGCATGACAGTCAGTGCGGTAAAGGCCGATCTGTACGGCCGTGACCGCTACGACATGGCGGCCTTTGTATTTGGGCCCGATGTCACCATGGCCGGTGTGTTTACTCAAAATGCCTTTTGCGCAGCGCCGGTTCATGTGGCGCGTGCCCATTTGGCTGGCCAGCCCCGGGCTTGGCTGATAAACACCAAAAGCGCGAATGCGGGGACCGGCGAAATCGGTCATCAGGATGCGCTGGATGTGTGTTCGGCCTTTGCGGCCCAGCTTGGATTGGAAGCCGACCAAGTGTTGCCTTTTTCGACCGGGGTGATTGGTGAGCGTCTGCCGCTCGAGAAAATTCATGCAGCTTTGCCCCAATTGGCCACCGACGGACAGGACTGGGACTCAGCTGCGCAGGGCATCATGACCACAGATACACGCCCCAAGCAGGCTCAATTTACCTGCGAGGTCGATGGCGTCGGTTTGACCATCCAAGGTATCGCCAAGGGCAGTGGCATGATCCAGCCAAACATGGCGACCATGTTGGGCTTTGTCGTGACCAATGCAAAGATTGCTAAGGCCGATTTACAAGCCGCTTTGAGCGCCTCGGCGAATGCCTCGTTTAACCGTATTACCGTGGATGGGGACACCAGTACCAACGACGCCTGCATGCTGGCCGCCACCGGCGAAGGCCCAGCACTGGGGCCAGACTCCGTGCACTGGCAAGCCTTCATCGATGGACTCAATCAAGTCATGGTCGAGCTCGCCCAGGCCATTGTCCGTGACGGGGAAGGGGCCACCAAGTTCGTCGAGATTCAAGTCGCCGGCGCTGCCAGTGACGAGGATGCGCATCAGGTGGCTAAGACCGTCGCGCACAGTCCATTGGTTAAAACGGCGCTCTTTGCCAGTGACGCTAACTGGGGGCGTATTTTGGCGGCCGTTGGACGCGCACCCATTGCAAGCCTGGATGTGTCGCAGGTTCAAATATGGATTGGCGATGTGAAATTAGTCAGTCAAGGCGCCGTGGACTCGGATTACACCGAACAAGCTGGCGCCGCAGTGTTTGCTCAGTCGGATATTCAGATTCGCATTGACCTCGGTGCAGGTCAGGGTGAAACCACCGTGTGGACCTGCGACTTCAGCCACGAATACGTCAGCATCAATGCCGACTACCGAAGTTAAGGTCGCCGCTGGCGTCATCGAGCGAGATGGCCAGGTACTGGTCACACAGCGAGCGGCGAAAGCGCATCAGGGCGGTCTATGGGAGTTTCCTGGCGGCAAATTAGAATCCGGGGAAAGCGCCGAGCAGGCCTTGGTTCGGGAGTTGGCCGAAGAGCTCAATATCCAAGTAACTCAGCAAGCACCCCTGATTGAGATCTCACACGATTACGGCGACAAGCAGGTGCGGCTGTTTGTTTCTGTGGTGCGGGCCTTTGAGGGTGAGCCACAGGGGTTGGAAG
>JAAXJV010000064.1:414-12860 GCA_012269655.1 Pseudomonadales bacterium | reverse complement strand
GAAATTGGCTCCGGTTGCTTGTAGCTTGTCCAAATCGTGATCTGGCCAATTCCATAGGCCTACACCAAAACCTTGCTCTTTAAGTCTAGACGCGCGCCAGTCAATGCTTTTTTCCGGCCAAAGCATTTCGGCACATGCAGCAAGTTTGAATGGGGTTGATGTCATCGCTGTTTCTCTTCTTCTGACTCTAGTGAACGATTCGATTCTAATATGGAAATAAATTTCCAAACCAACAATTTTCAGAAAAAAATTTCAAAATCGGGTCGGGTTTCAGTTGAAGGGTTCCAGTTGACTGTTTACGATTTAAAAAATACCAATTTGACTCAAAAAGGTTGAATCTTTATGGCACGGCCTACCATAAAAGATCTCGCGGCTGCCGCCGATCTATCTGTATCTACAGTAAACAGGGTCATTGGCGGTCATTCGAACGTACGGGAAGTGACCATTGAGCAGGTCCGTCGTGCCGCTGAAAATATCGGCTTTTATGGTCTAAATGCCATCGAGGATCGCTTAAAAAATCGTCTGAGTCGGTATCGGTTTGGCTTTTTGCTACAGGATTCCAGCGGTGACTTCTATACAGGCGTTGGCGATGAGTTGAAGCGGCATGCGTCGAACTACAGTAACGCGATCATCGAGAGTGAGATCGAATACATGAAGGACCTCTCTCCAGAATCGGTATCTGAATCGATGCGTGCGCTGGGCGAAAAGGTTGATGCGCTGGCCGTTGTGACAGCACAACACCCGATGATATCGCAGGCAATTTTTGATTTGCGGGAAGCAGGTAAGCCTGTGTTCGCCATGATTTCGGGGCTCTCTTCAAGTTGTGGAGCTCCATACATCGGACTGGATAACTGGAAGGTGGGGCGCACGGCCGCATGGTTGGTCAGTCATGTTTCTAAGCGAGATGGCGAAGTTGCCATACTAGTCGGTAACCATCGTTACCGATGCCAAGAGATGAATGAGTCTGGTTTTAGGTCGTATTTTCGTGAAATGGCTCCGAATGTTCGTCTGCTCGAGCCGCAATCTACCTATGAATCCGACGCTATTGCGCGAGATGTAACCGAGCGACTACTGGACAGGCATCCTGACGTAGAAGCTATATATGTTGCCGGCGGCGGTTTAGCCGGGGTTATTGATTCTATTGGTCGAAAGCGAGACCCAGGACAGGTGTGTGTCATTGGCCACGATATGTCTAGCGCAATCAAACGAGGTTTGGTCAATGGCCTGCTGACGGCTTCGATTGCGCACGATATTGATCGACTGGCCTCATCGACAATCGAAGCCATGTTTAAGAGCATCTCAGAACCGGTAGAGGGTGTGAAATTGGATACCGTTTTACCGTTTTATACCGTCACGAAGGAAAGCCTGTAGTAACGCCATGATTCGATTTTTCGTTGGCTAGGTTTCTTTGGACAGTGCGCTCAAAAACCAATATTCTACATTTTTAAATAATTAGAATATTTGTTCCGAGTAGTCGTTATGAAATATAGGAAATTTGGCCGTACAGGCTGGGAAGTCAGTGAAATTGCATTTGGTGCCTGGCAAATTGGTGGAGATTGGGGTGAGGTTGATGACAATGAGTCAATCAAAACGCTACTTCACGCCTTCGATCAAGGCATTAACTTTGTCGATACCGCGCAAGCTTATGGCCTAGGGCATTCCGAAGAAGTTATCGGTAAAGCACTCAAACAATGGCAAGGCGACAAGATTTACGTCGCGACAAAAGCGCAGCCGATCCACTGGCCTCATAAAGTTGACGACAACCCAATGATGCGTGGCCGTTATCCTGATTGGTATTTGCGTGAACAGGTAGAAGGCTCCCTAAAACGTTTGGATGTTGAACGTTTAGATTTGTTTCAACTTCATTGCTGGGTGCCGCGGGGCACGACAGAGCTTGACTGGTTGGAAACACTTAACGACCTGCGCTCTGAAGGTAAAATTGATCAAATTGGCGTTTCTATTCGTGATTATCACGCTGAAGAGGGCATTGACCTCGCCAAGTTGGGTTTGGTCTCTTCTCAGCAAGTCGTATTTAACATGTTTGAGCAATCGCCTACACGGGGTTTGTTCCAGGCTGGCATCGAAACTGAGCAGGCCTACATCGCTCGTGTACCTCTGGATTCCGGTTCATTAACTGGCATGTGGAACGAAGACACCTATTCCACGTGGGAAGAGGGCTCGATTCCTGCTTGGTTGTTCCGTGACGAGCGTTTCAACGATACCTATCAGCGTATGCTCAAGTTAAAAGCGCTCTGTGCGCCTTACTACCCGACGCTGGCTGAAGCAGCAATGCGCTATGTGTTGAGCGAGCAGCAGGTGTCGACGCTGATTCCTGGAATGAAAAATCCTGCAGAAGTTGACATGAATACGGTTTACTCGGATGGACAGGAATTTCCAAAGGAGCTGAAAGAGAAGATCGCTGAACACATGTGGGTTCGCGATTACTATCAATGATTTTGAGGCTATTTGCAGTGCTGCTGGCGGGGCAGTAATTCCCTTGGTCTCAAACGCCCCTCGCATGAGTAGGGGCGTTTTTTTTGATTTAGAACCGCTTAGATGTCCTGAAGTTTAAAGTCTGCCTCTTTACGCGGCATGACATTCTTCAGAAGGTCCACAGACTTCTCCAAGCCCTCGAGCGAGTTAAGCAGGACGTCCTCGTGCTCAATGCTCAGATAGCCTTTGTAACCCACCATCAAGAGGCGATAGACAAATTCACGCCACCACTCTTCACCATGGCCGTATCCGAGGGTGATGTAGGACCACGCGCGTGAAGGGATATCAACAAGGCTGCCATTTTCGAGCAGGGTGGTTGTACCTTGGACAGGGCTGTTCAGCATCGTGTCTTTGGCGTGCACATGGTAAATAGCATCACCCAGTGCATCGATGAAGGCATAAGGATCTCCTCCCATCCAGAACAAGTGAGAAGGGTCCAGGTTTGCACCGACAATGGGTCCGACTTCCTCACGCAGGCGAAGCATGCTTGGCACATTGTAAACACACTGGTTGCCATGCAATTCGAGGGCTATTTGCTCAACGCCGGATGCTTTTGCTAATGCAACGATTTCATGCCAATAAGGGATCAGTACGTCGTTCCACTGGTAATTCAAAATTGCCTGAGTTTCTGGCGGCCAAGAAGAGACTACCCAGTTGGGCATGGTGTCATTGGCATTACCGGCAGGCAGCCCTGACATGGTGCAGACCTTTTTGATGCCCATTTCACCAGCAAGACGGATCGTGTCTTTTAAGCACTCCCCCTGCTTTTTGTCCGTCGGGTGTAATGGATTCCCGTTAGCGTTGAGCGACGCCACTTCCAAGCCGCGGCCTGCCAGTTCAGCCATAAATCCGTCTCGAGCGCTCTTATCTGCAAGCATTTTCTTGTAGTCGAAGTGGGGGGCTGTAGACCAGCCGCCTGTATTGACTTCGATGCCGTCTACGCCCATGCGGACCGCGTTATCCAATAGTTCATTGAGTGGTTGACCGCCGAGGCTGTCAGTCACAAAACCTAATTTCATAGTGTTTACCTTCTCAGCGGTAGAGCGCTGGTTTATCAATTAATTCGACGATTTGGCGTGAGCCGGTTTTGAGTGCTTGAACACCGGTTTCAGCAACCCGCGTCGCACAATAACCGTCCCAAGCATTGGATGCGATGTCAGAAGGATGCCCGGTGAGGATTGAATTGATCCATGCCTTGTTCTGTAAACGGTAGGATTCCGCAAAGCGAGGGCGCCAGTCTGCGGCATATCCCTTGGTTGCCTGCAAATCGGTGTGTTGCTCAGTCAGGACGTTCGTGGGTTGAAGG
Organism: Pseudomonadales bacterium; assembly: GCA_012269655.1. Lineage (GTDB taxonomy): Bacteria > Pseudomonadota > Gammaproteobacteria > Pseudomonadales > Litorivicinaceae > Litorivicinus. The sequence goes on along the minus strand of JAAXJV010000064.1, from coordinate 9,061 downwards.
AACAGGCTTCCTTTTTCACCGACCAGTTCGGCCCGCACGTCGTAGCCATAAGCTGCAACATTGTTGATCTCAACGTTTACCAATACGCCACTTTCAGATTCAAGCACCATGAAAACAGGCTTAACCGCTTGCTGTGTTTGCGGTTGGAAGACGGAAATGGCGGTAATTTCCTCGTCCAGCATAAAGCGTGCGATATCGTATTCATGCGGTGCCGAATTCGAGATTGACATGTCTGGGGTGAAATCGTTGGACGGCACAGAGACGTTACGGTGGTAGTTGTGCATCATCAGTGCTTGGCCAATCTTGCCCTGCAGAAGTAGTGATTTCATCTCTGCATAAGAGGGATCAAAACGACGCATAAAACCAATCTGTGTCATTTGCTTGCCAATTTTTGTTTCTAGCTCCATCACCTCAATGCATTCTGCAGAAGAGGGTGATAGCGGCTTCTCACACAAAACATGCTTGCCCGCTAAAATCGCGGATTTAGTGAGCGGAGCATGGAAAGGGTCTGGACTCGCAATAACAACCGCATCGATCTCGCTGCTCGTGGCGGCTGATTCTGGGTTGGTCAAAACCGTCTTTGCCCCGAACATGTCGGCCACCTCTTTGGCTCGACCCTCGTCAACGTCACAAATGGTGTGCAACTCAACGTTTGGTAGGTCTTCAGCAAACAACCGAGCATGGTCCATGCCCATGATTCCGGTGCCGATAAGAGCAACTCTTACGCTCATTTTTCTCATCCTTCATTGCAACTGCATGGCCAACTGACCTTACAGTGTTTTGTTGTATTAAATTTAAGCTGTCCGAGAATTTTTTCGCGCAGCCTTCGTCTTAAAGCGCTCTTGCATGAGCTGTTCACCCTCTGCAGTGCCGTCATGCCAGGTGCCGAACCATCTATCCCAGGGGAGGTAGCCGTCGTCACAGTAATTCACATCAAAGTGTTTGTGATGCAAGTAGTGTGGGTAGGCGTGCGTGCTCCAGGCAGTCTTTTCATTGATTTCGATTTTTTCAAATCCGATGTGTCCCAAAACAGAACTCAAGGCAACAGTGTTGAGGTGGTACAGAGCCAAGAATGGGCAAAGTGGAATCCAAATGACGAACGGCAAAAATTGCAGAACCGTTTCAATCGGATGGTTAGACATTGAGGTCCATGGCGATGGGTTGATCGAGTTATGGTGGATCGAGTGACACCATTGGTAAAAAGGCTCCCAGTGCATGAACCAATGAACAAAGAAAAAATAAGCCTCATGCAGGACTGGAATGAAAACGAGCAGTAATGCAAACAGGATCGGGTGCTCCGTTACAAACTCGATCGATCCCCAGCCGTTAGCGAACAGCCATAACGCACAGACTTCCATCGCGACCATAATGGGAACAGAGATGAACATCGAGCGAATAAAATTGTCTATATTCTGGTCGTTAAACCAAAAGTAAGCGGCTGGTTTATCACTCGGAAATGTGCCGTTGTATTTGAATCTGCGCTGTTGGACTCGTTTTCTGTAAAGCACAAATTCCCATCCGCCAAACCATGCGAACAGTGCTAACCAATTTGTAAAGAATAGCGGGACTATCCAGCCCAAGCTGAGCGTCTGCATTGTCTTGATGGATGGGGTCGCAAGGCTCCATAAAAGCACCGTCAATCCCAACGTAATCAGGTTCCAAGGCCAGACAAAGCTTAGCAACCAGCCCGCGAGGTTTATCGTACGTTTGGAACGAACTAAGGGTGGGAGTGCAATGGGCGAGCTGGGTTTCCAATCACCTCGCTTGTTTCGAGTGCCATATTGCAGGTCATCAATCATTTGAATGCTCTTGTTTCGAATGCGTTCCAACGCTCAATAAAAGCCGTTGAAAAATATCGAATCTCTGCGGATTGAAAGATGGACTCATCATATCGATTCTAGCTCGACCAATTTGGTCTTGATTTAAAATTATTTTTTTTAATTACAGTAGGTTGTCGCTACAAATTGATGTCAATTGTTCGCTAAATGTGCTTTCTCTCGCTTCCCTGCTCGATAGGTTTCGCTAGTCAGTCTTCATCGTAGAAAAACTACACGAAAGTTAGCCTCTTTCGGCGCCAATCGGAAGCGTTATTTTCATTTTTTAAAAATTTAGAACAAATGTTCTTGCATTCTATTTTTCGAGGCGGTAGAACGAACGGACCAGATTTGCTCTGGGACATAACAATAAATGCCCAAGTGGCAAGGACAAGAAGAGAATGAAGATGAAAGCGTTGAAGACTTCTATCGTTACAACCGTAGCGGCCGCGTTCCTTTCAACAACAGCTATGGCTGCAGACATCGCAGTAATCGCTGGCTCTGTTGAAGATGCGTTTATGGACAAAATTAAGAAAGGCGTTGATGACGCAGCGCTTGTGGTACAAGCCAACGGCGGCTCGGTTCAGTACCTGCGTACACAGAACTATGAGAATTTTGGTCCCGATTTGGTGACGTTGATCAACCAGGCTATCGCCCAAGATGTTGACGGTATCGCGATTCCTGTATGGGTTCCGGATGCACAGATTCCTGCTCTGCAAGAAGCAGCTGCGCAGGGCATTAAGATCATGCAGTACAACTCAGGCCTTCCGGTTAAGGACGACATCAGCGCGATCAACTACTTCGGCTCGGATGAGTACGAGGCCGGTTTTGGCGGCGGTAAGTATCTGGCTGAAAAGGGCGCTAAACACATCCTGTGCCACATTCAGGTTCCCGGTGCGATTAACCTTGAACAACGTTGTGAAGGTGTGATTGCTGGCGCTGCAACGGCAGGCGCGAAAGTGACCGTACTGAACACACCAGCCAACCTTGATGGTGACGTAACAGGTACTGCGGAAGCACTAAAAGCCGAATTCATCGGTGACCAGTCTATTGATGCCATGGTTTCATGCGCTGACTTCGGTGCTGCTGCGGGTGCGAATGCTGTCGAGCAAACCGGCATGGATATTATGGTGAGTGCGTTTGACTTCAGCCCCGCGTCTTTGGAGCGTATCGCTGCAGGCAAGCAGACCATGGCAATTGACCAGCAGCCCTACCTACAAGGCTTCCTGGCGACCTCTATGCTAGCTGCCCACATCGACTTCGGCACAGAGATTTCGACTGATCCCGTACTGACAGGTCCGGCGATTATCGATGCTGCAAACGTTGATGCTGTTGTGGCCGGTGCTGCTAAAGGCGCTCGTTAAGATCTAAACCCTGTGCCCTGGCAATCGCGCTAGGGCGCATTACAACGACCCAACTCTGGGTCGTTACTTCAATATTATTTGTACCGGGATTACCCAGCATGGCTGAATCAAAAAATAGCTCAGGCGGCGCTTCGCTTTTTAATTTGTTTAGGCGACCTGAAGCCGGCGCAGCTGCAGGCTTCATTCTAATCTTTCTGTTCTTTGCTTACTTCGGGCTGGACAAGAACTTTCTAACCGCGCTCGGTACATCAACTTGGCTAAATTTCGCGTCGAAAGTTGGAATTATTGCTATTCCGATCGGCTTTCTGATGATTGCGGGAGAGCTGGATATCTCTATCGGAGCGGTGATTCCGGCGGGCGGGATTGTGCTGGCCATGGGTACAGAACTTTATGGCATAAATATTTGGGTGGCTTTTGCGATGAGCATGGTCATTTGTGGGTTTATTGGGTTTGTTAACGGCATGATCGTGACGCGGACCAAAGTGCCTTCTCTTATTGTCACGCTCGCAACGTTATTCGTTGTTGCCGGGCTGAATGCATACGTCTCGAAAGGCTTGGCCGGTACAACGCAACACAGCTTGCAAGATGTGGGTGTTGTTTCAGAGTTTATCCTCGGTGACTACCATACGCTCGCTTTCGGTGATGGTGACGACAAGGTGACTGTCTTCCGCAGCCTTCAAAGTTCATTCTTCTTATTCTTGTTGGTGTCGGCTCTTGGATTTTTTATCCTGCACAAATCTCCCTGGGGCAACTGGATCTTTGCGCTAGGCGGTGATCAAGAAAGTGCGCGCAATGCGGGTATTCCTACCAGTTCTCTGAAAATCGTTCTGTTTATTTTATCCGCAATGGCGGCCGGTCTAGTCGGCATGACAGAAGCGGTGTTGGCCAATACCGCCAGTACGACCACACAGTTCGGAATGATCTTTAACTCCATTATCTGTGTGGTAGTGGGTGGTGTGCTCCTGACAGGGGGCTTCGGCACAGTGACCGGAACTGTTTTTGGTACCTTAACCTTCGGTATCGTATTCCAGGGCATTAACTTCACTACGTTCGATAAAGACCTGAATATGCTCTTTATTGGTGTTCTATTGCTGGTTGCGGTCTTAATGAATGACACATTCCGTGAATGGGCGACCCGTGCGTCTACCGCTAAGAAATAAGGATTAGTTCGATGTCAGATACGCCAATTCTAGAGATGCAAAACGTCAACAAGTCGTTCGGACCGGTTGATGTACTCCACGATATTTCTCTCAAGGTTCGCGCAGGTGAAGTGCTCTGTTTGCTCGGTGACAACGGCGCAGGGAAATCAACGCTGATTAAAACCCTGTCCGGCGTTCATCAACCCACGTCAGGTGACATGTTGATGGACGGTGAAAAAGTGCGCTTTGATCGTCCGCGTGACGCAACCGACCGTGGCATTGCGACTGTGCATCAGTTCGGTGGCACCTTTCCGCTGATGAGTATCGGCCGTTCATTCTTTGTTGGCATGGAGCCCACCAAAGGCTGGGGGCCCTTTAAGCGGTTTGACCGTGAAAAGGCCAACGCCATTGCGGTCAAAGCCGTGCAGGATTTTGGCATCACCCGAATTGATGATGGTGACCGTTTGATCGGAGGCTTGTCTGGTGGTGAGCGTCAATCCTTGGCGATTGCACGTGCGCTGCACTTCGGTGCCCGTGTATTGATTCTTGATGAGCCGACTGCAGCGTTGGGTGTTAAGCAGGCGACTCACGTATTGCGTGTGGTCAATGAAGCCAAGCGTCGTGGTCTTGCGGTGATCTTTATTACCCACCAAGTCATGCACGCCATGGCCGTCGGCGATCATTTTGCCGTATTGATTCGCGGTGCGATCGCCGCTGACTTCAAGAAGGGTGAAAAGAGCCGTGAAGAGATTACTGACTTAATGGCCGGTGGCGAGTCGATGTCGGATCTAGAGGCCCAGATCGATGCAGACAACGAGGGGCAGTCATCTCAGGCCGGCGCTGCATAGGGTTCTTTAGTCTAAGTATCTTTTAGAAAAAGACGCTCAACTTAGCAGGGGTGCTAGTACCCTGGCTCAGTGTTTGCGAGGCCTCGCTCGAAAGAGCGGGGCCTTTTTCTTTCATGGAAAAATAGGCCTGGCGACTTTTGGAATGAATATTTCAAAAAAATGCTTGATGGATTGGTTTTTTCTTATGTATGCTCGATTGACCAGGGATGAGCTGGAAAACACAAAAATAATCATCTGCCCTAGGCGGAAATCTAATAAAGGAAGGAACTCAATGAAACTTCTAAAATCTTCTCTAGCGACTGCAGTTATCGCGGGTGCGTTATCCACTTCGGTTATGGCGGCTGATATTTTTGCCATCGGTGGTAAGCCGGACGATCCATTTTGGTCTCGTGTGAAAATGGGCGCTGAGGACGCGGGTAAAGTTGCTGAATCACAAGGTGGCTCTGTCACTTGGTTAGGTCCTCAAAACTACGATAACTTGGGCCCCGATGCCGCTGAGCTGATCCGTCAGGCGATCGACCAAGGCGCTGACGCTATCGTTGCTCCCGATTGGGTTCCCGAAGCAATGGATCCCGCGTTCAAAGCCGTTAAAGAAGCGGGTATTCCTTTCGTTGTCTACAACGCGGGTGGTATCGAGAAAGCTGATGAGCTGGGTGCTCTGAACTATGTGGGTGCCGTTGACTACAAGTCTGGTTACGCTGCCGGTGAATACCTGGGCAATGCGGGTCAGAAAGACGGCGCCTGTGTAAATACACTTCCTGGTGCGGCCAACATCGAAGCCTTCTGTAATGGTTTCAACGATGGTCTAGCTGCCGTTGGCGGTACAGGCTCAGTGTTGCAGTTGCCGGCGACTGCGTTCGGTGATGCAACTGCGGTTGCTCAGGCTGTCCGTGCTCACTTGTTGCAGAATCCGAACATCAACGCGATGTTCGCAATCGGCGACGCTGACACCAACGCTACCGTATCTGGCATCGCTCAGGCAGGTAAAACGGGTCAGGTTCAGGTTTGCGGTATGAACTTCAACGACTCTATCCTGGCTAACATTCAGGCGGGAACTCAGGCTTGCGCGATCGACCAGCAAGGCTATCAGCAGGGCTTCTTTGCAGTTTCTATCCTGAACAACCACGTAATGTACGGAACGACTATCCCAACTCGTGAAATCCTAACGGGTCCTGGCGTAATCGATTCAAGCAACGTTGAACTGGTTATCGCGGGTGTTAAAGCCGGCGCACGCTAATCTAGCGTGAAAACCAGGCCCGCGCATCCTTGTATGATGGGGCGCGGGCATTACCCAAAAAACGGGCCGCCCGGTCGAGTCGGACGGCCTTTTTTTTGGGTAACGTACAGGTCTTACGAGACTGTGCCTGGGTGTTATTGACACAACTCTAGTACGGAAAGAAGGAATGCAAACTCAGAGTGTCTGCAAAGGCTTTTCGCTTGGCGATCTGGCCAGGCGTCCCGAAACAGGATCCTTGATCGGATTCATCGCGGTTTACATATTTTTCGCCAGTCTCGGCGGCGCAGTCTTTTTGGGCGCCCCAGGTTGGTCGAGTTGGCTCAATATCGCCGCGGAGGTGGGCATTATTGCGCTGCCTGTCGGACTTCTGATGATTTCTGGAGAGTTTGATCTTTCTGTAGGGTCAATTGTCCCGGCATCGGGCATGACCTTGGCCATGATATGTGGACACTTCGGCATGCCCGCGCCCGTGGGCATTGTGGCAGCACTGGGGGTGGGAATGTTGGTGGGCTACTTTAATGGCCTAATCGTTACCCGAACAACGATCCCTTCGTTAATCGTCACGATCGGCAGCATGTTTGCCGTGATGGGTCTTACCCTGGGCTTTGCTGTGCTAATTAAGGGCTCTACCAGTGTCTCTTATGTGCCTGATGCAACAACCAAGGCGTTGCTGGGCCAGTTTATCAATGGAATGTTTAACGTAGCGATCTTCTGGTGGCTTGGATTTGTTGCGGTGTTTTTCTTTCTGCTGCAGCTCTCACCCTTTGGTAACTGGGTTTTCGCCATTGGCGGCGATCGGGAAAGTGCTCGTAACGCCGGGATCCCAACAGACAAGGTCAGTATTTCTTTATTTATGATGTCAGGTTTTTGTGCGGCATTTGTTGGTGTGGCGCAGGTCATGACCTATCAAACCGCTCAGGTGGCGGGCGGTCAGTCCTTCATTTTTAACTCCATCATGTGTGTGGTCATTGGCGGGGTGCTGTTAACGGGGGGGGCCGGATCCATTATCGGTATCGTGTTGGGCACCATGACTTTTGCGGTGGTAAACCAGGGCATATTTTTTGCTGCGCTCGATCCCAATATTGGCTCTATCATCATCGGCGCCTTGCTGCTCTTTGCAGTCCTGTCTAACGACCGATTCCGCACGCTGGCAATGAATGCCGCAACAAAGAAGAAGTGAGGCTGGAAAAATGATTGGAAACCTTCTTCGCCTTCCCGCCGCAGCTTCGATCATCAGCCTTTTTGGTGTGCTTTGTTTCTACGTTGTCTTTGGGGGAGTTGACCTAGAGAAACTAGGCGGCGCTGCAAGTTGGGTGAACTATGCAGCGCGTATTGGGATCGTTGCTTTGCCAGTAGGTCTATTAATGATTGCGGGTGAGATAGACATCTCTATCGGCGCAATGATTCCGGCGGGCGCAATGACAACGGCGATTATCACTGGGCATTACGAGCTGCCAATGATCTTTGGCATTTTGGGCGCCTTGACCGTGGGTGTCATAGTAGGCCTTGTGAACGGTATTCTCGCGGTGCGCACGTCCGTTCCATCTCTCATTATCACACTGGGCACGCTGGTCGGTATGCAGGGTGTTGTTCTGGCTGGCTCAAAACTTTTGACCGGTAGCGCATCCGTTCCGATCCAGGCACCGGAGTGGGCAAAAACGCTATTTGGGCAGTTGCTGTTCGGTGGCAGTCACCAGGTCATCATTATCTGGTGGGTACTATTCGCCATTCTTTTCTGGTTCATTCTTCACAAGAGTATCTATGGCAACTGGATTTTTGCGATTGGTGGTGACCGTGTCAGCGCCCGTAATTCCGGCATTCCTGTCGATAAGGTGACGGTCTTGTTGTTTGTGCTGACCTCAACTTCTGCTGCCTTTGTGGGCATGTGTCATGCGACTTTGTTTAACTCGGCACAGGTGTCAGGAGGCATGAACGATATCTTTAATATCATTGTGAGTGTTGTAGTGGGTGGTGTGTTATTGACGGGTGGATTTGGTTCCATAACCGGCATATTTATCGGCACGATTACCTTCGCAATCGTCAACAAAGGGATCGATTTCACAGCGATTGACCGTAATTGGTCGAATCTAATCATTGGTATGACCCTGTTGATGGCCGTCGCAATGAATGAGCATTTCCGGAAATTGGCCCTGAGTATGGTCAGCAAGAAAAAAACAAAGGTTGCTTAAAATGTCAGATACGCCAATTCTAGAGATGCAAAACGTCAACAAGTCGTTCGGACCGG